>NZ_JBFRGA010000051.1:0-15436 GCF_052115105.1 Chryseobacterium sp. 2TAF14 | reverse complement strand
GTA
This sequence comes from Chryseobacterium sp. 2TAF14, assembly GCF_052115105.1. Taxonomy (NCBI): domain Bacteria; kingdom Pseudomonadati; phylum Bacteroidota; class Flavobacteriia; order Flavobacteriales; family Weeksellaceae; genus Chryseobacterium; species Chryseobacterium sp. 2TAF14. The sequence goes on along the minus strand of NZ_JBFRGA010000051.1, from coordinate 15,433 downwards.
TTAAGGACTTCAATTAAAGAATTTAGAAACTCTTTGCTGTAACTGATATTTTCTAATTGCATACCTTAAAATAAATCGTTCGCAGTAATACTCTTATCATGCTTCGTATAATCTACCGGTCTTTTTGCAAAGAAATCATCCATAGAATTAGCGAAAACTTCTTCTTCAAACCACATCAACGGACGGTATTGTTCAGGAGAAATATTGTATCTCGGAGCCATGTTGATTTTCTTCAAACTGTCGTCAACACGGTATTTCATAAAGTTGATTAAATCTTCTTTTGAGAATTTGTCAAGCTCACCCAATTCAAAGATCCAGCTTAGGATTTCGCCTTCCAATTCCACAGACTGATCTACCAAAGTGTAAATATCTTCGATGTCAGAATCAGTTAAAAGGTTAGGCTGTTCTTCACGGATTTTATTGATTAAATAAATTCCTCCGTTGGCGTGAATCTGCTCATCAACTGAAGTCCAGGCGATTATGTTCGAAACATTTTTCATGTAGCCTTTAAATCTCGTGAACGAAAGGATGATGGCAAACTGAGAGAACAAAGACACGTTTTCAATCAGAATACTGAATAGTAAAAGTGATGAAACATACTCTTTCGGCGTTGCAGAATTGGCGTGCTTCAAAACGTTTGATAAAAATTCAATTCTCTTTTTCAGGGCAGGAACTTCCACAACATGCGTAAATTCTTCGTTATAACCTAAAACTTCCAGCAAACGTGAATATGCTTCCGAATGACGGAACTCACACTCTGCAAAAGTTGCTCCCAAACCGTTCAGTTCAGGCTTTGGAAGGTGGTTGTAAAGATTTCCCCAGAAAGATTTTACAGAAACTTCGATCTGAGCAATCGCTAAAAGTGCATTTTTTACTGCGTTTTTTTCGTGCGGCTCAAGCTGAGAATGAAAATCCTGAACATCGGCTGTGAAATCTACTTCCGAATGTACCCAAAACGATTTGTTGATCGCTTCTACAAACTGCAGAACTTCAGGATACTCAAATGGCTTATAACTTACTCTTTTATCGAAAATTCCCATATTATAATTTTTATGTCTTTTGTTTTGTAAAAAAGAAAAATTCTGAAAATACAATCACCGAATGATAAGTGTTTGATTTTTTGAAAGTTGATAAAGCGATTTTTTAATCTTAAATCAATAATTATCTTCCCCAGAATCTACCTACAAAGTTAGAAAACAGAAGCCTATTTTAAAAGAGCTAAAGACTAATTGACTGACTTTTAACCTTAAAAGTTTTCCACATTTACATGAAACTCCCTTTGCCATTGGATTAGAGCAACTTAAGCAACAGAAACAATTTCCTGAGCTTGATTTTAATTAAACAATAAATTTTAATTTACTGACATTCAGATAATTTAATATTAAACAACAGTAAAAATAAAAGAATTTTTTAATCTTGTAACAAAACGATATTACGAGCTACTTATAAGACATAAAAACATCCCAAGCTTAATGTTAGTAATTCAGGACCTAAATAAATCAGATTTGTGTTTCAGTCTTTCAATCTGATTGGTTACAAAACGGCTATAGAAAATGTAGCGCTTCCTTTATATTATCAAAATGTTTCAAGAAAAGAAAGAAACCAAAGAGCTTTAGAATATCTCGAAAAAGTAGGATTGGCTCAATGGGCAAATCACCTTCCGAATGAACTTTCGGGTGGACAAAAACAGAGAGTTGCCATCGCAAGAGCATTAATTACAGACCCAAAGGTAATTCTTGCCGATGAACCAACAGGAGCGTTAGATTCAAAAACCACGCATGATATTATGAAGCTGCTTCAGGATATTAACAATGAAGGGAAAACCATCATCGTGGTAACGCACGAACCCGATGTAGCGGCACAAACGAAGCGTAATGTTGTTCTTCGCGACGGAATTATTGAAAGCGATGAGTTTATAAAGCAGATTGTGCTATAAAGTGAATTGTGAATTGTGAATTTTGCTTCGCAAGTGAATTTACAAGCGATTTTAATAATTATCAGGTAAACACAAATGAATTTAAAATGAAAAAAAATGTTTTTAAATCTCAATCATTATAAACTTGATGTTTATAAATCGGCAAGAGAGTTAAGATTAGAGTGCTATAAAGTATTGAAAAAACTTCCTCTTGAGGAAAAATTTAATTTGATAGATCAGATACGAAGAGCTTCAACTTCTGTAGTTTTGAATATTACAGAAGGTTGTTCAAGAAAATCTGAGACGGAAAGAAAAAGGTATTTTGAAATAGCAAGAGGTTCTGTTATAGAATTAGATTCTTGTTTTGATATTATTGCTGAATCTGAATATCTTAGTTTAAATGATATGGAAAAGGCTGGAAGTAAATTAAAAACAACATTTATCCTTTTGAGTGGAATGTTAAAGTAGTGAAATGTCAATTGTGAATTTTGCTACGCAAGTGAATTTTATCAGAATTAAATTCAAAAGTTAATTAAAAGAAATTAAATTGACATTGAAAATAATTGACTTGCGAAGCAAAATTCACTGCAAAGCAAATTGACTTTTTTACAAAGTAAAAAACAAAAATATGTTTGACCTAGATCGTTGGCAGGAAATATTCAGTTCTATTCGCAGTAATGTATTGCGAACGGTGCTTTCGGGCTTTACCGTGGCTTTAGGATTGTTTATTTTTATTGTTCTTTTCGGAATCGGGAAAGGTTTGCAGAATGCTTTTACGGAAGGTTTTGCAAGAGATGCCCAAAACCTGATTTCTATTTTTACAGGAAAAACAACCATTGCGTATAACGGCTTGCAGTCTGACCGACAGGTAACAATGAATAACGAAGACTACGATTTTCTTGTTAATAATGATAAAGAAAAAGTGGGTTATTCTACACCGAGATACACCGCCAATCTTATGGTGAAATACGGTAAGGAAAGCGGAAATTACCAGATCAACGGAGCCGATACCGAAGAAAAATATATCGAAAACAGAAAAATGCTTGAAGGTCGTTACCTTTCACCAATGGATTTGGTGCGTAAGCAAAATGTTGCGGTTATCGGGAGAATGGTGCAGCGAGATTTGATTAAAAACGGAAGCCCGGTTGGTAAAGATTTGGATATCAACGGAACAATGTTTAAAATAGTCGGTGTCTTTTCCGATGACGGCGGAGATTGGGACGAAAGACACATTACAATTCCGATTACTACGCTGCAGCAGATGAAAAAAGGTTCAGATACGGTAAGTACGGTTTACATTGCTTACGATGAACATTTAACTCCGGATCAGGCAATAAAATATGGGGATGAGCTGAAAGAGCGTTTAAAATCAAGGAAAAATGTTTCTCCTGATGACGAAAACGGAGTTCGTGTCTGGAACAATGCCCAAAACATGAGCGACACCTTTATGTTTATGACCGTTCTTACAGGGATTGTGGGTTTCATTGGTTTAGGGACTTTATTGGCAGGAATTATCGGGATCAGCAACATCATGGTTTATATCGTAAAAGAACGAACCAAAGAGATCGGGGTGCGAAAAGCGATCGGTGCAAAACCGGGAAGCATTGTTGCTCTGATTGTTCAGGAAAGTGTTGTGATTACCGTTGTTTCAGGATTTGTAGGAGTAGGATTGGGTGTTTTAGCCTTAAATTTAATAGGAGATAATTTAGAAGAATATTTTATTAAAAGTCCGAATGTAGGCTGGTTTGAAATTATTGCAGCATTTATTGCTCTGGTATTTTCAGGTTTGATCGCAGGGTTTGTTCCTGCTTACAGAGCTTCGAAAATTAAACCGATTGAAGCATTAAGAACGGAGTAATTTTAATTTGAAAATTTGATAATTCGTTAATTTGAAAATGAAATTACATCCAATTTATAACTCATAATTAATAACTCATAACTCGACAAAGTGAACATTTTATTTAAAAAAGATACATGGCAGGAGATTTATTATTCACTAAAGAATAATAAACTTCGTACGTTTCTTACCATGATTGGTGTGGGTTGGGGAATGTTCCTGTATGTAGTTTTACTGGGTTCTGCAAAAGGGATGGAAAATGGTTTCGATAAATTGTTTTCGGGTTTTGCGACGAATTCTATTTTTCTTTGGGCACAAAATACTTCAATTCCGTATGATGGTTTTCCGAAAGGAAGACAAATGAACCTGAAACTTCAGGATATCGATATGCTTCAGCGAAAAGTAAATGAGATTGAATATATTTCGCCGAAAAACTCAAGAGGTAATTTCGGAACGGCGGGAGAACAAATGTCGAGAAACGGAAAAACGGCAACGTACACTTTAAACGGAGATTACCCGATTGGAAATAAAATTTCAGAAAAAAAACTCATTTACGGAAGATATCTGAATGATGCAGATGTTTCGCAAAATAAAAACGTAGCCGTAATCGGGGAAGAAGTTTACAAGAATTTTTTTGATTCTAAAAAGAAGGAAAACCCGATCGGAAAATCGATTAATGTAAAAGGTATTTTCTTTAATGTAATCGGAGTTTTCAGGGTGAAAAAAGGCGGCGGAATGGATAATGACCAGACTGTTTTTATCCCGCTTTCCACTTTTACCAAAATATTTAACGACGGAGATAATGTAGATGTTTTCGCCATCGTAAGCAAACCGAATGCAGACGTGAATTTCGTGGAAGATAAAGTGAAAGACGAGCTGAAAAAGAAAAATAAGGTTTCACCGGAAGATACGAATGCCTTTGGAAGTTTTAATCTTGGAAAAGAATTTAAGAAATTAACCGGTTTCCTTAGCGGAATGCAGCTTTTAACGATTATCGTAGGAACATTAACGATTCTTGCGGGAGTTATCGCCATTTCAAATATTTTATTGATCACCGTAAAGGAAAGAACCAAAGAAATCGGGATCAGAAGAGCTTTAGGCGCAAAACCTTCAGAAGTAAGGAACCAGATTTTGCTGGAAAGTGTCGTCATTACATTAAGCTCAGGTTTACTCGGGTTTATCTTCGGAATTTTTGTGCTGATGATCTTTAATGGTTTAACCGCCAATCAGGATGAGTTTCCGTTCTATAATCCGACCGTGAATTACGGAAATGTTTTCAGTGCAATGGCAGTGATGGTGATTTTAGGTTTGATTATCGGAATGATTCCTGCGCAAAGAGCGGTGAAAATTAGACCGATTGAAGCATTGAGAAGTGAGTAATTGAATTTGAAAATTTGAAAGTTAATTAATTTGAAAATGAAAGCAATAATAATTTCTAAATCTCTTAATTACTGAATCTTTAAATTATTTAATTAAAAAATAAACTGTATATATGAAAAAGAAATTTACCTGGAAAAAAGCTATCTACATTATTCTTGGGCTTTTGTTTGCTGTAGCACTGATTTCAGGAATAGGGTATGTTATAAAATCAAATTCTACACAAAGTGAAGCTTTCCTCACCAGAAAGCCGACCATTCAGAATATGGAAGACAAAGTGATGGCAACCGGTAAAATTATCCCGAAAGAGGAAATTGAAATTAAACCGAACATTGCAGGAATTATCGATAAAATTTTGGTGGATGAAGGTGATAAAGTAGAAGCCGGCCAATTGATCGCTACGGTAAGAATCGTTCCAAATATTGCCGAAGTAAACAACGCTACCCAAAATGTGCAGAATGCGCAGCTTCAGATTAACAACGCTAAAGCAAATGTTTCAAATATGCAGACTCAGTTTGCAATGTCTGAAAAATTATACAAGCAGGGCGTGATCTCAAAACAGGAATATCTGACAGCTCAGCAACAATTATACACGCAACAGCAGGCTTTWAAAAATGCAAACCAGCAATTGGTAACGGCACAAAAAACCTTACAGATTGCGAAAACAGGAGCCATTCCTGAGCTACAAGGTTTGGCGACAACACAGATTCGTTCTAAAGCTTCAGGAACCGTTCTTGAAGTTCCTGTAAAAGTAGGAAGCCAGGTAATTGAGGCAAACTCTTTCAACGCAGGTACAACGATTTGTTCGATTGCAGATTTAAATTCACTGATTTTTCAGGGAGAAATTGATGAAGCTCAAGCCGGAAAACTGAAGCAGGGAATGGATATGAAAATCGTAATCGGAGCTTTACAGAATAAAACATTTCCCGGAAAACTGACGATGATCGCACCGAAAGGAAAAGATACCAACGGAACCATAAAATTCCCTGTGGAAGGTGATGTAAACAACCCGAATAACGAATACATCAGAGCAGGATTTTCGGCAAACGGAGAAATTGTAATGAGCTCTCAGAAAAATGCCTTGCTTTTGGATGAATCTTTAATTCAGTACGAAAAGAAAAACGGAAAAGATATTCCTTTTGTTGAAGTAAAACAGAAAGACGGGAAATTCAAGAAAGTGAATATTAAGCTTGGCGCAAGTGACGGTATCAATGTGCAGATTTTGCCGGGTTCAGGAATAGATCAAAACTCTGAAGTGAAAGTCTGGAATCCTTCAGATAAAGACAAAGAAGAATTGAAAGAAAAAGCGAAGAAGAAATAATATAATAGCTTTTATAAAGTGAAAAGTCCTGAAATTTCAGGACTTTTTTCTTTTATAGTTTTAAAATCAAGCTTAAAATTAGCTCAGAAATTTGATTTCCTTGTCTTTAAAATCATTTTTTGCTACGATTTTATTCATGGTGATCAGCATTTCTCTGCGAAGCTTAGCCAGTTTTCTGATGTTTTTATCTTCGCTGTAATCAAAAATATTATCTTTAAAACTAAAAGTATCACCATTTTTAAACTCGATTTTGCTTTTCTTAAGTTCTCCGAACAGCATAAGATTCGTCATGCTTTCAAGGATATAATGTTCAGAGTTTTCTAAAGATTTTAAAGTGTTGAGCAATTGTTTTTTATATTTTTTCTTTCCCATAATTCAGACAATTTTTTCTTTAAGATAATACAAATATATCATTTTCATTATAACTAATTTTCGATATTAACTTTTTATCAATTTTTTGTTATTTTAAAAGAACGTTTATTAAAAAGAATAATAAAACTGTGGTGCATTTTTAAATCTTTGTCTTTCGAAAATAAGTGAAGCGGCTTTGTTTTAAATCTTCTCTAAAATTAAAAATTATTTTGTGTAATAAATTTAATATCGTAATATTGCAATATTAAAATTTAAAAATGGGACTTACAAAAACTGAAATTTTTAGCGAAAAAGAAAACAAACTGGCAACGCTCTTCAAAGTTTTGGGGCATCCTGCAAGAATCGCAATTTTACAGCATATTATTGATCAAAAAGCTTGTATTTGTAACGATTTGGTAGAAGAACTGGGTTTAGCGCAAGCTACGATTTCACAGCATTTAAAAGAGCTGAAAAATATTGGAATCATCAAAGGAACTATTGAAGGAAAATCGGTTTGCTACTGTATTGATGATGAAGTCTGGAAGACAATTCAGGTTGAATTGGGATTGTTCTTCAATCAGGATATTCGATCAGAATCATGCTGTTAAAAGGCATTTTTTTTAACAATTATTATCGTTATATAGCAATATTACAATTAAATTTAATTAAAATAAAATAAATGAAACTTTCAAAGATTAAAGAAATTTTACAGGCATCAGAAAATGTAGAATTTCAATTGGAAAACGGAACATTTGTGCCAGAACATTTTCATGTAACAGAAGTAGGACAAATTACCAAAAACTTTATTGATTGCGGCGGAGTGATTCGTACAGAAAAAACTGTGAGTTTCCAGCTTTGGAATGCAGATGATTTTGAACATCGCCTGAAATCAGGGAAACTTTTAAACATCATCAAGCTTTCTGAAGAGAAATTAGGAATAGAAGATGCAGAAATCGAGGTAGAATATCAGTCTGAAACCATCGGAAAATATGATCTGGAATTCAACGGGAAACATTTTGTGCTGGTCAATAAAACAACAGCTTGCTTAGCTCAGGATTCTTGCGGAATTCCCTCTGAAAAACAAAAGAAAAATCTGTCAGAATTAACTTTAAATTCGGGCAATTCTTGCCAACCGGGAAGCGGATGCTGTTAAAATGAGAACCTTTTTAATTAAATATAAAAAACCTTTAATCATAACCTCTTCGGTAGTTGTTTTACAATTAATTTTTGGTTTTGATCCGAAATTTTGCATCATCAACATCATTTGGTTACTCGTTTAGATATGAAAAAGAAAATAATGGTACTTTGTACAGGAAACAGTTGCAGAAGCCAGATTGCACATGGCTTTCTGGAAAATTTTGCCGAAAATAAAGCTGAAATTTACAGCGCCGGAATTGAAACGCACGGTGTTAATCCACGAGCAATCAAAACCATGATGAAAGAAGGAATTGATATTTCGAAATATACTTCTAATCATATTGATGAATATAAAAACATCAATTTTGATTTTGTGATAACGGTTTGTGATAATGAAAGAAAACTGTCCGTATTTTCCGACTGCGGCTAAAGTTTTTCATCATAATTTTTCTGATCCTGCAAAAGCTCTGGGAACGGAACAAGAAATTATGCAGCAATTCAGACTGGTGAGAGAAGAAATTAAAATATATTGTAAAAAATTTGTTGAGCAGAATTTATAATTGAAAGTTTTACAATTCTAAATTTTTTCAAAAAATAAAAATCATTTGAATGAATAGCATATTCTATGCTAAAATCCGTATTTTTGGGGTTCAAAATCTAAAAATCTAAAAATAAATGGACATTATTTTTGACCTTATCGAAAAAGAAAGAGAAAGACAATCCCACGGATTAGAGCTTATTGCTTCAGAAAACTTTGTTTCTGAAAACGTAATGAAAGCGATGGGAAGTGTATTGACAAATAAATATGCAGAAGGATATCCGGGGAAAAGATATTACGGAGGTTGTGAAGTTGTAGATGAGGTTGAAACTTTGGCGATCGAAAGAGCGAAGCAGCTTTTCGGAGTTGATTATGTAAATGTTCAGCCGCATTCAGGTTCTCAGGCGAATGCAGCAATTTATTTAGCAGTTTTGAAACCTGGTGATAAAATCATGGGGATGGATCTTTCTATGGGAGGTCACCTTACTCATGGTTCTGCAGTAAACTTTTCAGGAATTCAGTATGATGTGGTTTCTTACGGAGTACAGCAGGAAACTGGTTTGATCGATTATGACCAAATGAGAGAAGTGGCGTTGAGAGAAAGACCAAAAATGTTAATTGCTGGTTTTTCGGCATATTCAAGAGATTTAGATTATGCAAAATTCAGAGAAGTTGCAGACGAGATTGGAGCTACACTTTGGGCAGATATTGCGCATCCTGCAGGTTTGGTAGCAAAAGGATTATTAAATTCTCCATTCGAGCATTGCCATGTTGTGACAACTACTACTCATAAGACTTTGAGAGGTCCAAGAGGAGGAATGATTATGATGGGTAAAGATTTTGAAAATACTTACGGTCACAAAACTCCGAAAGGAGAAATTAAAATGATGAGCCAGGTTCTTGACGGAGCTGTTTTCCCAGGAATTCAGGGTGGTCCTTTAGAGCACGTTATTGCAGGTAAAGCGATTGCTTTCGGTGAGGCGCTTGATGATCAGTTCCTGACGTATGCAAAACAAGTTAAATCTAATGCTCAGGCTTTATCCAAAGCAATGGTAGATTTAGGTTTTGATATTGTAAGCGGCGGTACAGATAATCATTTGATGCTGGTAGATCTTAGAAATAAAAATGTAAACGGAAAAGAAACGGAAAAAGCTTTGGTAAAAGCTGATATTACGTGTAATAAAAACATGGTTCCGTTTGATGACAAGTCTCCGTTCACTACTTCCGGGATCAGATTAGGAACTGCGGCAATCACCACAAGAGGCCTTAAAGAAAATGATATGAATACCATTGCAGAATTGATTTCTGAAGTTGTAGACAATATTAAAAATGAAGAAGTAATCGCTGATGTCAGAAAAAAAGTAAACGCTTTAATGGAAGGTAAGGCTTTATTTAATTATTAATCGGCTTTTAGCTATTAGCATTTTGCTTTTAGCTTTTCAAAATAAATCAAAAGAGGTGCAAATGTTTTGTGCCTCTTTTTTTCAAATTGTAATTTTGAAATATCAACCATCAACTATCAATCATCAACCAAAAAAATGAATTCCGATAAAAAATTGTTCACATTTGAAGAAATAAAACAGAAACTGGTCAACTATTGCGTCTATCAGGATCGTTGTCATGCTGAGGTTGAGCAAAAAATGCGTGAATTTGTTTTAATCCCTGAAGCTAAGGAAGAAATTCTTTTGTATTTGATGAAGGAGAATTACCTGAATGAAGAAAGGTTTACAAGAAGTTATATCCGCGGAAAATTTTATATAAAAAGTTGGGGAAAAACCAAAATTAAAATGCATTTGAAACAAAAAGGGATTACAGAAAAACTAATCTCTACCTGTTTTGATGAAATTGATGAGAATGATTATTTAAACATAATAAAAAAGCTGTATGAAAATTATGGCAGTAAATTAAAAGGATTGAATAATTATCAAAGAAAATCAAAAATTATTAAATATCTTCTAAGTAAAGGCTTTGAATATGAAGTAATTTTGCAAATAATTGAAAATTAACATATTTGTAACTTTAAATTTTATAACTTTATTTTCTGAACACATAATTTTGTCTGACGAAAAATTATTTTTATATGAATTTAAAACTACAACGTAAATCAAGAACGGTTTATGCGTTTTTGATGGCTCTTTTCTCGGTCTTGGGATGGGGGCAGACAACAATGGTAACTTTACCACACACAAGAACAACATGGGATAGCACACCAACTGGGTGGATAGATACTCCACTTGATTCTTATACAAGTTCTTTTGCATGTTCTACGAATAACGGAGCAAAATTTGATACATCTGGAGATTCTAAAATAGTGCGTTTAGATTCTACGCCTGACAAATTGTCTTTTGTTGTGAAATCTAATGCTGCTACAACTTCATCTTTATTAGTTCAGCAATCAAGCGACGGAACAAATTATACAACAGTGATTAATTTGTCAGGAACTACCGATTTGCCAACTACATGTACAACCAAAGGAAATTATCAGCTTTTAGCTTCAACAAGATATATTCGATGGACTTTTACTAAAGGAAGTCAAAATATGACAATGGATGATGTTTCTATTACTAAGCTTACATCACCAACTCTTTCAGCTACTGGTAATTTAACAAGCTTTACATATGTAGAGGGTAATGGTCCGTCTGCAGCGCAGTCTGTTTCTATTTCCGGAAGTAATTTAAATAATAATGCAGTTACTGTTACTGCACCTTCTAATTTTGAAGTTTCTTTGGATGGTAATACCTATGGAACTAGTCAGAATTTACCCTATTCTAATGGTGCATTTGCAAATCAAAGTGTGTATGTTCGTTTAGGGAGTGGTTTGGCTGCAGGAAATTATTCTGGAAATATTATCATTTCTGGAGGTGGTGCGGCAGATGTTGTGAAAGCGGTTGAAGGACAAGTTGCCTTTCCTATTTCTGCTGTATCAAACAATACTAGTTTCGGAACTGTTTCTGTTTTAGATAATGTAATTACAGCCAATCCTCTTGCCGGATATACTTATGCTTCACCAGCTTATACAGTTATCAGTGGTTCTGCTACGGTATCTCAAAATGGAAATCAGTTTACAGTTACTCCAAGTGCTGCAACTCAAGTTCAGATTAATTTTGAAGCAAAGCCTAGTTATACATTATCATTAATGAATAATGGTTCTGCTTATACAAATGCTAACTTTCCTTTTGTAACTTATGAGGGAAACACCATCACTTTACCAACATTACCTGATTGCGGAAGTTATACATTTGCAGGTTGGGACATTAGTAATAGCACTACATCTGCACCAACTTATGTAGGTGGAGCAACGTACACTACTACTGCTATTAATACTACATTATATGCAGTATATCAAACGACTTCTGGTACACCATCTGTTACATATTCTTACGGATTTGAAGAGAATGAAACAGGATGGACATCAGATGCAACTAAATCAAATCAGCAAGCCAAAACAGGAAGTTATTCAGGTAGAATAAATACAAATAACGTTCATGTTACTCGTACTGGTGTCGTAGCATCACCAACTTCGATATCATTCTCATTAATGAGAACTTCTACTAATACTAATTATAATATTGAAGTACAAACATCTTCGGATAATAGTACTTGGACACCAGTTGTCACTTATCCAATGAGTGATTTTGCGAATGGTAGTTGGACTGAAAAAACGACGGACTTATCTGCTTATCAAAATGTTCATGTGCGATTATATTACGATGGAACAACAGCTATAAGATATATTGATGATATTAGACTTGTTGAAGGAGGTTTAATAATTTCTTATACAACAATGCCAAACTGTAGTAATGCTTCTACAACTTGGAACGGTGCCGCGTGGTCGTCTGGAACACCTGCTGCTTCTACAGATGTTATCATCACAGGAGCATAYTCTACAACATCACAGTCATCTTTCACTGCAAACAACATCACAATTAAAAATGGTGGCGTTTTAGAAATTACTTCAGGTAATACAATCGGTGCAGTTGATGTAACGGTAGAAGATGGTGGTAATCTTATTCAGAAAGATGGTTCTACTCTGTCTTATACAGGAGATTTCAAAGCTTTGAAAAACGGAACAAGCGAAATTAATAAATATGCATTCTGGTCTTCTCCGGTTGAAGGTCAGATCTTGGCTAACATTTATACCGGTGCAACACCTACATCGATTACGCAATATAATACTGCAAATGATTCTTATACAAATGCAGGTACAACTTCTGAATTTGCTAAAGCATATTCATTCAAAACTCCGGTTTCAAACGCTGCTTTGGTCTTTGAAGGAACACCAAATAACGGAACGCAAACTTTTTTATTGGCAACTTCAGGAAACGGATTCAATCTAATTGGTAATCCATATCCTTCAAGTTTAGATCTTGGAGCATTCTATGCGGCTAACTCGGCAAGAATTTCTAGTACATTCTATTTCTGGGATAATAAAAGTACAAACGTAACCCTTCAAAACGGTGCTACGACTACAAACTACGGGTATGCTACTTTCAATGCTGCAAACGGGGCAAATCCAACCTGGGTTCCGGCTCCTAATGGAAATGGAGGAACGGCTGTTGTTCCTGCAGGAGGTATTGCTAATATTGGTCAGGGTTTTATCGTTAAAACTTTAAGCACTTCTGTTGATACTTCTCTTGCATTTAACAATGATATGAGAGTTGCTACAGGCGGTACATTCTTTAATAAAAATAATTCTTTAACAGAAGGTAAATTCTGGTTAAGGCTAAACTCTGAATACAATACCAATAATACTTTTGCGGTAGATTATACAAACGCAGCTTCAGACTCATTTGATTCTTATGATTCTAAAGCAATAGGAATGGGATCTGATGCATTCTATACTTTGACTGGTACTCAAAAATTAATAATCCAGGGAAGAGAAAGTTTTGATACTGACGATGTGGTTCCTGTAGGAGTAAAACATTTCCAAAACGGGAACTTTACTATTGCTTTGGTTCAGAAAGAAGGGGTGTTTAATAACGGACAGGCAATTTATCTGCACGATAAAGTGACCGGAACATACACAGATCTTCAGAACGGAGCTTATACATTTGCTGCGAACGCTGGAGAAAATACAAATAGATTCGAGATTGTCTACAAGCTTAATGTTTTGGCAACTGCTGAAGCGCAGAAAGATAGCTTTGAAGTGTACAGAGACGGTCAGGATTTTATGGTAAGAAACAATAAGAATATTGAAAAAGTAGAAATATTTGATGCTGCAGGAAGAAAGATCCAGACAATCAATGAGAGTTCTAAATTAATTCGTGTACAGCTTACTGCGAAAGGGGTTTATATCCTGAAAGCTTTATCAGAAGGTAAAGAGTACACCAAAAAAATAATTAAATAAGAAAGGAATTATGAAAAAGATTATAGTAATGTTTGCAATGGTGTTATCAGGACTTGCTTTTGCGCAGGAGTCTTCAGATAATCCATATATATATGATACCGATCCTAATGCGATGGAGTTGGATGAAGAAGATGTTTATCCTGCAAATCCGGGCGATGCTCCCATTGATGATTATATACCGGTTCTTTTTGTAGTTGGGGTTGCTCTTGCAATTGCTTATTCAAAAAAGAAGAAAGCGGTTTAAAGAATTTTTTGATCATTAAACTTAATCTTCCGGAATTAATTTCCGGAAGATTTTTTTTGATGGATATCCGAAGTAAGAACGTTTATTTAATTTTAGCAAAGCTTTAGTTCTTGTATTTGGGAATTAATTTTTCAAAATCAGTTTTAGCTGTATCTTATTTCAGATTTATACTCACTTATTATATCGATTTGTAAAATAGCTACTTAGTTTATTTAAATTCACAGGCATTTTTTCTTTTTAATTTATATTTTGATGCATCCCTAGGTAATTGAAAATATCAATTTTTTTATAAAAATAATATCATTATATTTGCCGAATAAATGAAAATATCAAAAAATGTTGAATGAAAAAGCTTAATGACGCTTTTACTGTCTTGTATAATGGGTATAACATTGTTAAACTCACACAGTTAAGATATATACCGAGATGGATTGTCATTGTTATTGATATTTCTATTATATTTTTTTCTATATTTCTGTCATATATTTTTTTAGACAGACTGCGTGTGCAGGTCAACTTTCCCAATCATCGGTTAGAGAAAAGAGTGTTGCTTATTTCGATTAATTTACTGTTTATGTTTGTTTTCAGAACATATGCAGGTATTGTAAGGCATTCTACTTTTTTTGATTTGTTTAAGATTGTTTTATCTTCAGGAAGTACTTTAATAACAGTAATGATTTTAAACTTTTTTATAGAGTTACTGTTAGGGAGACCGCTTTATTTATATCCCACCTTATTTCTTTATTTTTTCATCTCGGTTTCCATTATGTTTTTTTTCAGAATGGTCACCAAGCAGTTTTTTAATATTTTAATTGATATAAAAGGCGCTTCCTCAAAGACCAAAGTAGCGGTAGTGGGAGTAAGTGATGCATCGGTTTCTCTGGCGAGAGCAATACTTCATAACCCTAATTATCCTTATCGTTTAGAAGGGTTTGTCACCAAAAGATCAGATTCAAACAAGGCGGTACTTTTGGGGCATAAGATTTATAATAGTGATTATTTTTTTAAAAATAAAAATATCATCAGCAAGTTTGATGCACTTTTGATTATCAAAGAAATAATGTCTAAACAGGAAATTGAAGAGTGGATGACGTTGGCATTAGATAACGGTCTGAAGGTTTTAAAAGCTCCTACATTGAGTAAAATGCGTGATTCTGATTTGGTAGGAGGAATTCGTCGTCTTCAGATTGAAGATTTATTAAACCGTAAACCTATTAAAATTGAAAATGAAGAGGTAACCAGAAGACATGCCGGTAAAAGTGTTTTGGTAACCGGTGGTGCAGGTTCTATCGGAAGCGAAATTGTTCGTCAGGTAGCTCAGTTTGGACCTTCGCTGATCGTGGTGCTTGATCAGGCAGAATCTCCT
>NZ_JBFRGA010000050.1:0-13981 GCF_052115105.1 Chryseobacterium sp. 2TAF14 | reverse complement strand
TCAAGAAGAAGAAGGCTCCGGAAAATTAATGCAAATATTTGTGTCTAAACAAACTCAAACCTTCACAAACCGATTCACAAACATTGCTGCCACAATATCTCCGACAGCATTCAAAACTGTTGCCAACGGATCTACCAATGTTCCGATAATGATCACTGCAGGAATAGCTTCCTGTGGTAAATTATAAACAGAAATCATCAGCATTTCACCAATATAACCTCCGTTTGGAATTCCTCCGGCAACGATACTTACAAAAACAGTGATTCCTAAAGCCAATAAAAGATTTGACGGCTCAAAAAAATCTCTCCCGATAATCTGAAAAGCCACATATATTTTAATAATAGAAGACATCGACGATCCGTTTTTATGCAGCGTTGTTCCAATCGGAATGACCAAATTGGCAATAGAATTTGGAATTCCGATCTTCGATGCGGCGACCAGATTGGTCGGCATTGTTGCAAAGCTGCTGCACGTACTCAATGCTGTTAAGGTTGGAAGAATGGCATTTTTCCAGAAATTTGTGATTCCGTTTTTTCCGTTTGCCATAAAAGCATAAAGCGTGAAAAATACAAAGAAGTAAATAATTCCTGCAATGTAGTATAATCCAAGCGGCTTAGCATAAAAACCGAAAAGCTGAGGTCCTAATGTAGCAACCTGATATGCAAAGTAAGCTCCCAAACCGATGGGTGCAATTTTCATAATCATTAAAAGAAGCTCTTTCATTACTTCATAGCCCGAAGCAATAAAAATCCTGAAAGGTTTTCCGCTTTCGCCTGATTTTCTGGCTGCAAAACCTGTAAGGAAAGCAAAAATAAGAAGAGCAAGCATGTTTTTGCGGGAAAACAATTCGGTAAACTCACCTACCGTAAAAAAGCTGACGATTCTTTCGCCCCAGTTTTCTTCTTTAGCGGCTTCGGCAATCAGCTCTGTACTTCCAGAAATGGATGAGACCGGGAAAAGATAAACTGCGCCAATGGTAAAAACCGCAGCAATCAATATAAAAAGCAAGAAGGTGAAAGACATCATCAAAAGAATTTTACCAAACTTAGATTCCTGCTGAAGAGAGGCAATAGAATTGGAAACGGCAAAGAAGACAAGCGGTACAACACTTACAAAAAGAAGATTTAAAAAAATATCGCCTAAAGGTTTGATGTAGGAAACAACTTGAGGTAAAAAGATTCCGATAAAACTTCCAACAGTGATTCCTAAAAGAAGAAGAATGATTCCCGAATAGTTTTTTAAGACTTCTTTCATGGTTGATTTTTATCAAAGATAGATTTATTTTTTAATATTTAAATAGGTTATTTCGGTCTCAAATTTGTTGATTTTAAGAAAATTGTTTCTATGGCTTATATAGATTATTACAAAATTTTAGGCGTAGACAAAAGCGCAACTCAGGACGATATTAAAAARGCGTACCGTAAACAGGCAAGAAAGCTGCATCCGGATCTTAATCCGAACGACAAAGAAGCGGAAAGGCAGTTTAAAGAGCTGAATGAAGCTAATGAAGTACTCAGTAATCCTGAAAACCGTTCCAAATATGACAAATACGGCGAAAACTGGAAGCACGGAGAAGAATACGAGAAAGCCCAGCAACAGCAAAGACAGCAATATCAAGGTGGAAATTACGGCCGTGGATTTTCGGGTGCTGGTTTTGGCGAAGGTGAAGATTTTTCAGATTTTTTCCAAAGTATGTTTGGCGGAGCAGGAGGTGGCTTCGGAAGAAGTTCGAGAGGAAGCGCTTCCGGAAAGTTTAAGGGACAGGATGTCAATGCAGAATTAAATTTAAACTTAAAAGATGCAGCAAAAACGCATCAGCAAACTTTTGAGATTAATGGTAAAAAAGTAAGGATCACAATTCCGGCAGGAGTTTACGACGGACAACAAATTAAACTGAAAGGTCACGGAAATCCGGGAGCCAACGGCGGACCAAACGGGGATTTATATATTACTTTTAACATCAATCCTGATCCTGATTTTGAAAGGGCAGGAGATGATCTGAAAACTAAAGTTACCATTGATCTTTACACCGCAGTTTTAGGTGGCGAAGTTAATGTAAACACTTTGGAAGGAAGTGTGAATCTGAAAGTAAAAGCCGGAACCCAAAACGGAACAACGGTAAGACTCAAAGGAAAAGGCTTTCCTGTTTATAAAAAAGAAGGGCAATCGGGTGATCTGTTTGCAACCTATGATGTAAAATTGCCGACCCATCTTACAGACAAGCAGAGAGAACTTTTTGAACAACTTAAAAATTCCTAAACCATGAATGAAAGAATATCACGCGAAGAACTCGTACAGATTTATAATATTGAAATTACTTTTTTTGACGAATTGGTAGATTACGGTTTGCTGAATATAGAAACGGAGAACGAAATCCGGTATCTGATGTATGAAGATCTCCCCACATTTGAGAGGTTTGCCAATTGGCATTATGATCTGGAGATTAATCTTCCCGGTCTGGAAGTCATCAACAATATGCTGCAGAAAATGGAAGATTTACATCAGATCAACCGTGAATTGATGCAAAAAATTTCGGCGATAAATGAGAAATATGAGGATATTTAATTTAGTTTTGTAAACTGTAAAACTCATGATATGGCGAGAATAAACGATGATAAAACCATTAATTTAAACATAAGCAAAAAAGATTTTGAGGAAATCTATCTTCAGGGAGACCAGGGAAGCCTTTTTTTTTCACCCATTGTGAAGGGAAAACTGATTACCACAATCGTAGTTGCTGCCATTTTATTGATTTTATTTTACTTTAAAGATCATTTAAGTAAAGAGAAATTCGGGATTTTATATTTTGTTAGCTTTCTTTTCCTGCTTTGTGCGGTCTATCTGTCTTTAGCAATCAATAAGGTTTCAAAATGGAAAAAAGAAGTGGTAAAATACTTAGAAACTCTTGAAAATACAAAGATTTACCAAATTCAATTTAATACTAAAGTTTTTAAGGTAAATCTTAACGACAATAAAGAAACCAGCCTTTGGACAGAATTTACCGCTGCCGAAATTAACGCTAAATTTATCGGTTTAGAAGGAAAATTCAATTATATGTTCCCAAGAAAATCTATGCAGGAAGCAGATTTTGAATTGCTGAAACAGGCGGTGCAGAATAATGTTTTGAAATAAATTATTTAAAATAAATTCGTGCATTCGTGGCAAAAAGGATTTCAACCTCCCACAGATGCCACAGATTTTCTCAGATGATTGAGAATAAAACCTGTATAAATCTGCGTGAAATAAAATAAATTGCCACGAATACACGAATTTAATTATTGATATTTTTCTTTAAATAAAAAAACTCAGAGCAAACACCCTGAATTTTGTTTTATAATGAAAAGCCGGTTAATCTAACCAACCCATTTCTTTCATCCATTCGTCGTTGTAGATTTTTGCGACGTATCTTGAACCGTGATCGTGAAGTAAAACAACAATTACATCATCTTTCGTAAACTTATCTTTCATCTGTACCAAAGCTGCCATTGCGCTTCCCGCAGAATATCCGCAGAAAATACCTTCTTCTTTTGCCAGTTTTCTTGCATAAACAGCCCCGTCTTTATCGGTAACTTTTTCGAAATGATCAATTACAGACATATCGTAGTTTTCAGGAAGAATATCTTCGCCAATGCCTTCAGTAATGTAAGTATAAGCGTTTCCTAGATTTATTTCTCCGGTTTCGTGAATCTCTTTTAAGATAGAACCATAAGTATCGACTCCGATTACTTTGATGTCAGAATTTTTCTCTTTAAAAAATTTTCCGCATCCTGTAATGGTTCCGCCCGTTCCGGCTCCGACTACAAAATGAGTCAATTTTCCTTCCGTTTGTTCCCAAATTTCAGGAGCGGTAGATTCATAATGAGCCGCTCTGTTTGATAAATTATCGTATTGGTTTACGTACCAACCGTTCTCCGTCTCTTTTGCCAATCTTTTTGAAACTGAATAATAAGAACGCGGATCTGTAGGTTTTACGTCAGTCGGACAAACAATTACCTCGGCTCCAACAGCACGAAGGATATCGCATTTCTCTTTTGACTGTTTAGAGTTGGTTACAAAAATACATTTGTAGCCTTTGATGATCGCTGCCAAAGCCAATCCCATTCCTGTGTTTCCTGAAGTTCCTTCAATGATGGTTCCTCCCGGCTTTAGTCTTCCGTCTTTTTCGGCATCTTCAATCATTTTCAGCGCCATTCTGTCTTTTACCGAATTTCCGGGGTTGAAAGTTTCTACTTTTGCCAAAACCAATGCCGGGAAATCTTCACCCAAAACTTTATTAAGCTTTACAAGGGGAGTATTTCCAATGGTTTCGAGTATATTTTCTGCGTATTTCATATGTAGCTTTATTATTATGTTATCGCCTGTCTTCGTAATAAAAGTCTAAAAGGCGATTTCATACTGTTTTTTATGCATGGCAAAGATACAGTTTTCAATATTATTAAAAATCAATCTGAATATTGACTTTTTGTAATAATCAATTTTAAGCGAATATTTTCAAGCGTTATCAGCGATTTGTCGGCAAAATATAAATTCAGTTAACAATTAACAATTAATTATACTTAATCGCTTTTACAGGAGAAATTTTACTGATCAAATAACTCGGAATCACCAAAGCCATCCCTGAAATAATTAAAATTCCTACCGAGATCGAAATAATCATCCATGGATTAAGATCTACAGGAACCACGCTTACGTAATAGTTTTCAGGATTCAGCTTAATAATTCCGGTGTACTTTTGCATAAATAAAAGCCCTAAACCGATAAGGTTTCCACACAAAAGTCCGGGAACCATAATGATTAAAGTGTAATTGATAAATGTAGCTCTGATCTGTCCGTTGGTAGCGCCTAAAGTTTTAAGCAAGYCGATAGAATTGGTTCTTTCAATGATAAGAATTAAGAGAACCATAATGATATTGATAATCACAACAAGAAGCATGATAGAAATGATGATACCGATATTGGTGTCGAAAAGACCGATCCAGTCATTGATCTGAGGATATTTGTCGGTTGCTTTTTCTGCGTAGTTTTTGTATCCGATCAATTTTTCAACCTGTGGGAAATCTTCATCTACATTGTTGATATTTTTAAAAAATACATCCAGTCCGCCGATTTCATCGGGTTTCATATCCTGAATTCTTCTTACGTGATTAATGTCGCCTATTACAAACTGATCGTCAATCATTTTGATGTCTGTCTTGTAAATTCCTACCACTTCAAAATTCCTGTAAATAGGTTTCTGGTCGGCTTTTGAAAAAACAGTAACAATGCTGTCATTCACTTTCAGATGAAGGTCATTGGCTATTTTTTCTGAAATCACAACACCGTTGTTGTAGCCTTCACCATTTAAAAAAGGAGTTTTTCCGGCAGTAAGAAATTTCTTAAACCTCAAACTGTCAAAGTCTTTACTAACCCCTTTGAAGATAATTCCGGCAAAACTATGCTCATTACGCATAATTCCGGTTACCGTTGCGTATCCCTGAACAGATGCTACGTCGGGAAGCGCTTTAATATTTTTAATATCCAATCCCTGATTGTCAAGAACCGAAGTGTTGTACGACGAATTTGATTTGGTAGATCTTACCGTAATGTGACCGCTGAAATCTCCCAATCTTTCTTTGATCGCTTTTTTGGAACCCAATCCTGTGGAAACGGTGATGAGCGAAACGATGATTCCCAAAGCCACAGAAAGTCTGCCGATGAAGATGATAACCCGGGAAAGGTTATTTTTGTTATCTTTGGAAAACGCTATTTTTCGGGAGAAATATAATGGAAATTTCAAGCTTATGAATTTAAATTTCAAAATTAAAACATTAGTTCTTATTTGCCTAATTTTTTTAGGAGTATTCAGCCAATATTATTCTCAAATCTCAGATAAAGATGGTTTTAAAACCGGTGCAGACCGACCGGAACTCTATCTTCCGCTTCTTAAAAATAAAACAATCGGAATTGTAACCAATCAAACCGGATTGCTGAATGATAAAACGCATCTTGTCGATTTTCTGGTTAAAAATAATATTAAAATTAAAACGATTTTCGCTCCTGAACATGGTTTCAGAGGAGATGCCGATGCGGGAGAAAAAGTAAAGAACGGTGTTGATGTAAAAACCGGAATTCCGATTGTTTCTCTTTACGGAAATAATAAAAAGCCAAAATCTGAACAGTTAAAAGGTATTGATGTTGTTGTTTTCGATATTCAGGATGTGGGTTTGAGATTTTATACTTACATCTCAACTTTAACCTATTTGCTGGAAGCCGGAGCTGAAAATAATGTTGAAATTATGGTTCTGGATCGCCCAAATCCGCATGACGGATATATTGACGGACCGGTTTTAAAGAAAAAATGGCAAAGCTTTGTAGGAATGCATGAAGTTCCTGTAGTTTACGGTTTAACCATCGGTGAATACGGGAAAATGGTGAACGGCGAAAAATGGCTGAGAAACGGAGTTCAGGCAAAATACACTTTAATTGAAATGAAGAATTATCACAAGAAGCAGCGTTATTCAATTTTAGATAAACCTTCTCCGAATTTGCCCAACGATAAATCAATTAACCTCTATCCAAGCCTGTGTTTTTTTGAAGGAACTCAGGTTTCTGTAGGACGAGGAACCGATATTCCGTTCCAGGTTTACGGCTCGCCGTGGACAAAAGATTTGCCTTATCAGTTTACTCCAAAACCAAACTTCGGAGCTAAAGATCCATTCCTGAACGGAAAACTTTGTTATGGTGAAAATCTTTCGGATTATTCTGAAAACTTAAGAGAGATCAATTTAGAATGGCTTATCAAAGCGTATAAAAATTATAAAAATCCTCAACAAGATTTCTTCCTGAAAAATCTTTTCTTCGATACTTTGGCAGGAAGTGATGAGTTTAGAAAGCAAATTGTTTCGGGTAAATCTGAAAGAGAAATAAAATCTTCATGGAAACCAGATTTAGATAAATTTGAAAAAATCAGAAAGAAATATGTGGTTTATGAAAACTAATAAAATGTGAATTGTCAATGGTGAATTCGCTTACGCTCGTGAATTTAAAATTGACTTGCGAAGCAAAATTGACCATTGACAATTCACATTACATCATTTTCAATCAAAATTCTGGGGTGGATTTTTATCGTTTTTTCCTTTATTTAAAATAAAAAGTCCGATTGACAGACCGATAACTCCTGCACAAGCTGTCATCAGTGCGCGTTCAAGCTTATCAGCTTCCTGATTTCCGAGATAATTCATCAGGAACAATATTGCAAATGTAATAACCGATATAATAATATGGTTTCTTCCTAATAGTTTCATTTTATTTTAGTCTGTAAGATATCATTACTCCGCCTCTGTAAGGGATTATTTCGCCGCTTCTGTTGTAGCCGTCGGGTTTTTCATCATACCTTTTTCCGGATACTCTGTCATAACCTTTATAAAAATCCTGTGAAGTTCCTATTGTACCGTATAAATCCATTCTCCAATTTTCGGATAATTTAAATTGATACCCTGCAGTAACTCCGGCTAAAAAAGAATATCCTTTTTGATAGAGATTTGATTTAGTGAAAATAACATTTTCCTCATTTTTACTAGGATACGGATCATTATTCCAATAATTCCATTTTTGCAGAACAAAAGACGAAACACCAATATTCGCTCCTAAATACCAACCATTAAATGCTTCTTTAAAATAATATCTACCTTCTACTGAAGCAGAATAATACTGTAATTCATGTCCCGCAAAAGATTTCCACGGAGATATTAAAACATCACCTTGTAATGTGAATTTTTTATTGATCTGATGCTCTATACCTACATTGACTACAGCAATTGGAATTAATAAAGCATTACCTTTTATATATACTCTTTTTTCAGATTCTGGTTTAATCTCTTCTGCCTGATTCTCCTGTGCATGTATATTTATTATTGAAAATAAACTTAATGCAGCAATAAAAATTTTATATTTCAAAACGTAAGTTTTTATTTAATTTGATTTAATAATGCTTGTGCTAAACTTGCATCTTTCCCCGATTGACTGGCGATGCTTTTAGATTGCTCAGCAAAGTTTTTAGCTAAATCTTTACTTCCTAAATTAAAATAAATTTTAGCTAAAATATAAGTATTCTCTGATGTCTCACCGCGCATCACCGATTTTTCGGCCCATTCTGCAGCTTTTTTCAGAGATGATTGTGTTTTTACATGATCTGAAAATATCCAGGCAGCTTTTAAAAGCTCATTCGGCTCAAATGTATCAGAGTTTTTATAATATTCTAAAGCTGCTTTTTCATATTCAGGAAAATTGGAGTTTTGTTCGTAGTAAGCCAGCTTGGTCTGGTTTAGCTTTGTAATGGCGGCTTCTTTTCCAACTAAAGGTTCTGCTTTTTTCAGAAAATAATCATCGTTGATTTTTTTACTTTTCTCATCAATAGATTCTTCAACCACTTTTCCTAAGACAAGTTGATTGTTAAATTCATTGTAATTTTCTTCAGGTAAAAACTTTAGAATTTCAGTTTTTCTGGCAACGAAGGTTTTATAATTAGGATCTTCAGAAGATTTAAGGAAATAGAATAAAAAACCGGCATCATCTTTTGTGAACTCTTCGTTTTTCGGTTTATTTTCAAAATACCTTTCAGAAGCTTTCTTAGCAAACTCGTAATCTGAATTAGAGTTAAGCTTCATAATATTCATTAAAAATTCAGAACTTTTTTCACCTTTGGCAAATCTTTCTTTAGAAGAGCCTTCCTTAGAATTTATGCCATTTACATCTTGTGCCATTGAAAGAAAAAGGCTGGGTTCCATGTAGCCGTAATTTCGGGAAACCAAGTCTCCGTCACCATTTAGAAAAAGAAAAGTAGGATAGGATCTTACTGCAAATTTTTGAGCAATTTCTCTTCCTTCGCCTTTTTCCATATCGATTCTTGAGCTCACAAAGTTTTTATTGAAATAATCTCCTACCGTTTTTTGTGTGAAGACGTTTTTGTCCATCATTTTGCATGGACCGCACCAAACTGCGTAAGCATCAATAAACACAAGTTTTTTTTCCTTTTTTGCTTTAGCGAGAAGATCTTTAAAATTGCTCTGTTCAAACTTAATACCTTCTTCCTGAGCCAAAATAAGAATATTGATAAAAATAAATAATCCGGAGATAATCTTTTTCATTCTGATCATAAATTTAAAAGAACGAAGATACTTAATTTTGATTATATGAGTAATGAAACGTTCTCAACAAATTTTAAAAACAAAAAAACCGCCTTTRAAARGCGGTTTAAGTGGTTTCTCCAGGAATCGAACCAGGGACACATGGATTTTCAATCCATTGCTCTACCAACTGAGCTAAGAAACCAATTACTTTGTTGTTTTAAAGTGATGCAAAAGTAGGAAGTTTTGATATATGAAGCAAGTATTAATTCAATTTTTTTATCATTAAATTAAAACCTACTGATTTTCAGCCTGATTATTTTCCTGCTCTTTTCTTATTTGCTCGCTCATTTCCTCTAAAACAGGCTTAATCGTGCTTTCAGGAAGATCACTTATTCTGATATACATCAACCCGTCAATCGCATCATTGAAGTTTGGATCAACATTAAAGGCAATTACTTTTGCATTTTGCTTGATGTATTTTTTAATCAGAACAGGCATTCTTAGTTCAGGTTCCAGATCATCGATGATTTTATCTAATTTATTCAAATCGGATTCCATTTCATCTAAAAATAAATTTTTATCACGATCTCTAAGCTTTACTTTAAAATCGTTTCTCGGTGTAATGTATTGAGCTACAGCAGAGTCATAATAATTTGAACGCATAAACTCAATCATCAAAGATTTAGAGAACTCTGAAAATTTATTAGAAATACTTACGCCTCCCATCAAAAATTTATGATCAGGATTTCTTAAGCAAACATGTACAATTCCGCGCCACAAAAGGAATAAAGGTAGCGGTTTTTGCTGATATTCTTCACAGATATAAGCACGTCCCATTTCAATTACTTTCTTGAAAAACGGATGAATGTCCTGTTCAAATTCAAAAAGAGAACTCGTGTAAAAGCCTTTGATTCCAAACTTTTTCATGACATCTCTTCCTAAAGCCATTCTGTAAGCTCCTGCAAGTTTTTCTGCAGCATTGTCCCACAAAAACAAGTGATGATAATGTTTGTCGTATTCATCAAGGTCAAAAGGAAGGTTGCTTCCTTCACCTACAGCCCGGAAAGTAAGTTCTCTCTGCCTTCCTATTTCCCTCATTACAGAAGGAATCTGCTCATAAGGAGTGAAGTAGATTTCATAATTTCCATTGCTGAAAAGCATTTTATCTGTGCCTCTCAGTTTATTGATGTCTTTTATGATATCTTCTTTCGGAGTTTCGTCTATGATATTCTGTACAATGTTTTCCTCTTTTAACAAAGGGAATTTTACATATAAATTTTTGAGATTAATAGCCTGCGCAAGAGATTTTCTTTTTTCATAATAAGATTTCATCATATAAACCTTACGTTTCAGAAACTCCCCCAGTTCCTCAATATTTTCCATCTCATCCATTACTTTTACTGTAATAGGTTTCCCTATTCTGATACGGATCGGCTTTTCACGGTCATTCATCATTTCCGCAGGAAGCATGATGGTTTGCAAATTTGGATGAATCTTGGCTACCTGATAAAAAAGCGTACTGTTTTTAGCATGAAAATACATAGGAACGACTGGTACTTTTGCCATTCTGATAAGCTTTAAAGCAGGTTTTTCCCATTCTCTGTCGAGAATTTCTCCGTAAGGATTATTTTTGTTCGAAACTTCTCCTGCAGGAAAAATTCCTACGCAGCCACCATTTTCAAGATGCTTCAATGTTTCACGCATTCCGGTAGCGCTGTTTCTGATTTCTTTTCGTCCTTCAAAAGGGTTTACAGCAATCACAAACGGTTCAATGGGTTTTATTTTTTCTAAAAGAAAATTTCCCATCACTTTAAAATCCGGTCGCACTTCTGAAAGAATTTTGCACATCAGAATTCCGTCGATCGCACCAAGCGGATGATTGGAAACCAATATAAAAGGGCCGGTTTTCGGTATTTTTGCTAAGTCTTCTTCAAAAGCGATATAGCTCAAATTTCTTTCTCTCACGAAAGAATCGAAAAAATCTTTACCCTCTTTGTCTTTCAGCTTATCATAAAGTCTGTTGACTTCATTTATTTTTGCAATGCTCATAACAGCAGATGCCACAGGATTTTTTAGGAACCCTATTTTATGCAAGCCGGAAGCCTTGATTAAATCATTTTTCGATATTAAGCTCATGTTGTGTTTAGTCGGGATTTATTTTAAAGCGTTACCATTTGAAGCGTATTTTTTGAAATCTGTTCCAATAATACACTTTTTTCCTGGTAAAATTTGTCGATGTTCTCCATTTTTGCATTTCTTACAGTAAATAAAGATACATTTTTTATAATTTCTGTTTTAAAAATTTTCTGAAGTTCATTATTCAGTTCCTCAATTTTAACGAATTTATCTTCAAGACACAATGCTAATGAAATTGCAGAATTCTGCATCAAAGAAACTTTGATTTTGTATTTAGCTAAATTATTGAAAATCAAGCTCATGTGATCTTCTGCGATGAAGGAGAAATCTCTCGTAGAAATTTTAAGTAACATCTGATTGCCTTTTAAAATATAAGATTCTTCGTTTTGATTTTTTTCTGAAATGCCCACTTTAGTTCCTTCTTTTGTAGGATCTACAAATGATTTTACATAAAAAGGAATGTTTTTTTGCTGAAGCGGCTGCAATGTTTTTGGGTGAATCACGCTTGCTCCGAAATAAGCCATTTCTATAGCTTCTTCGTAAGAAATATTAGATAAAAGGGTAACATCTTTAAAAATTCTCGGGTCACCGGTCATTACTCCAGGAACGTCTTTCCAGATCGTCATTGCAGTTGCATTAAGGCAGTACGCAAAAATTGCAGCAGAATAATCTGAGCCTTCTCTTCCTAAAGTTACTGTGAAGTTGTTGTCATCAGACCCGATGAAACCCTGAGTTACATAGCAAATATCAGGATTTAAGTTTGATATAAACTCCTCTGTTTTTTGCCAGTTTACCACACCGTCTCTGTAAGAATCGTCGGTTTTTATATAATCTCTTGCATCAAGCCACTGATTGGTAAATTGTATGTCATTCAGATATTCGCTTACGATTTTTGTAGAGATCATTTCTCCGCAGCTTACCACCTGATCGTAGACAAAATTATAGTTGGGAGATTTGTTTCTTCTTAAAAACGAAACAATATCATCAAAAAACAGATTGATTTCTGCAAAAACTGCATGATCTTCCGAGAAAAGCCCCTTAGCTATTTCAATGTGCTTCTGTTTTATATTCTCTATTTCAGTTTGATAGTTGTCTTTCTTAAAATACAGTTCTACTACTTTTTCCAGCTCATTGGTTGTTTTACCCATTGCTGAAATTACAAGCAGACATTTTTCAAAACCCTGGCTTTGAAGAACCATAGATACATTTTTTACACTTTCGGCATCCTTTACCGATGCACCTCCAAACTTGAAAATTTTCATTAAATTGTTAAAAATAAAATTGTTCGATATAAAAACATTTGTTTTTTTTCGGATGTCAAAATTATGCAATTACGATGAGATATGAAATAGCGATAGACCTGGTTTGAATTAAGATTTAATTAAAATTGCGGTAAAGTACAGGAAATATTTGCCCTTTAAGTGAAGATTTGGTGAAAATTATTATCATTACTTGAGCCTGTATCTTATCTGATGAGTTTGTATAGTGTTGATTAATAAGGTGTAAGGTCTTTTGTGAGAAAATGTTTTTTAATGTGATAAAATTTACGAAATTTGGCGGTAAAGTAAAAAAACATAAAAATGTCAGAGCAACCATTACAGACTTTAGGTGAATTTTTAATTGATAAGCAGGATGATTTTCAGTATTCAACAGGTGAATTTTCACGTCTTTTAAGTGCTATAAGACTGGCATCCAAAGTCGTAAACAGAGAGGTAAACAAAGCAGGGATTGTAGATATTGCAGGAGCTGCCGGAAATCAGAATATTCAGGGTGAAGAGCAGCAAAAGCTTGATGTAATTGCAAACGATATTTTTATCACGGCTCTTTCTCAAAGAGAAGTTGTCTGCGGAATTGCTTCTGAAGAGAACGACGATTTTATTGATATTAAATGCGGAGAAAACGGGCATTTAAGCAAATATGTAGTTTTAATCGATCCTTTAGACGGTTCTTCAAACATTGATGTAAATGTTTCTGTGGGAACAATTTTCTCCATTTACAGAAGAGTTACCGAGCCTGGAACTCCTGTACAACTGGAAGATTTTTTACAGAAAGGTGTTAATCAGATCGCTGCAGGATATGTTATTTACGGATCTTCTACAATGATTGTTTACACCACCGGAAATGGCGTTAACGGATTTACTTTAGATCCTTCACTGGGAACTTATTATCTTTCTCATCCTAACATGACATTCCCAAAATCGGGTAAAATCTATTCAATTAATGAAGGAAATTATATTAAATTTCCTCAGGGAGTTAAAAATTACCTTAAATATTGTCAGATGGAAGAAGGAGACCGACCTTACACTTCAAGATATATCGGTTCATTAGTAGCTGATTTTCATAGGAATATGCTGAAAGGTGGAATCTATATTTATCCATCTTATTCACAGGCTCCAAACGGAAAACTGAGGTTGTTATACGAATGTAATCCGATGGCGTTTTTGGCAGAGCAAGCCGGTGGAAAAGCAACAGACGGTTTTAGAAGAATCCTGGAAGTGGAGCCAACAGAACTTCACCAAAGAATACCTTTTTTCTGCGGTAGCATTGATATGGTGGAAAAAGCAGAAGAATTTATGCGAATCGATAGCGTAAAATAAATGACAGCAAAATATTACAGATATTTATTAGAATTCAAACGCCCGGGTGGAACATCTCGCGGCGTTTTGCATGAAAAAGAAACCTATATTCTTGAAATTTTTGAAAAAGAAAAAAAAGGAATAGGAGAGTGTGCAATATTC
>NZ_JBFRGA010000049.1:0-20079 GCF_052115105.1 Chryseobacterium sp. 2TAF14 | reverse complement strand
GTGTACGTTCCTGCTGATAAACCGGTACGATCTTCTGTAGTGATTCCACCACCCCAGTTGAAGGTATATGGTGCTGTTCCTCCGCTTGGAGTTAAGTTAATCGCTCCTGTTGAAGCTCCGTTACATGCAATATTCGTAACTACTGTCGTTCCTGAAACTGCGGTTGCAGGTTGAGTAATGGTAGCATTTGCTGTAGTTGTACAGCCAAGGTTATCAGTAACCGTTACTGTATAAGTACCAGCTGATAAACCGGTAGCTGTTGCATTCGTTCCACCGGAAGGTGACCATGAATAGGTATAAGGAGCAACTCCTCCTGATGCTACAACTGTAGCAGTACCATTAGAACCTCCGTTACATGAAACATTAGTGCTGGTTGCGTTTGCAGAAATAGACGAAACCGTTAATGTTGCGCTATTAGAAGTTGCCGAGCCCGCAGAATTAGTTGCAACACAACGATATTGATATCCGTTCATTGCTCCTGTAGCACCCGTTATTGTTAATGTGTTCGTGGTAACTCCAGAAAACGGTGCTATATTAGTTAAAGCAACAAAACCACTTCCTGAATTTTGATACCATTGATAAGAGGTTGCACCTGAAGCCGTAATAGAAAACGTTGTCGTTCCACCAGCACAAATGGTTCTGTTTGGTGGATTTCCTGTAATTACGGGGTTACTTCCTATAAACTGGCATCCTGAATAAGCAGAACCCGCAGCTGTAGTAAGTGACCAGTTTGACATAGTCATCACCGCTGAACGTATTAATGCTGTTGTAGTGGTCGGTGTTCCTGTACAGTTAAATTTCCCCGACTGCGCAAGAGTATTTCCTGAAACCGATCCCGTATAAAATGCACTTGTACCTCCTGTAAGACCTGGAGGCATTAATGAAGCATTAGGATTCGGGAAAGATGCCCCAATATTCCATCCTGCTGTTGTGCTGGATGCGCTGTAAAAATAATTGATACCCGCAATACAATAAGCGCCACTCCCCGTCACACTTCCTGCACCTCCCTGAAATGCAATGATTTGATCTCCCACATTTGATAATGAAAGACCATTTACAGAAGACCCTTCAGTAAGAGTAACGGTTCCGTTTGCGGTTGTTAAAGTAGTTACAGGATTGTAAGTAGAAGCCGAAAGTCCCACTATAGAAATTTCGGTTCCTCTGGGAATTGCTGTACTACTTACCCAGGTAATGGATGATTCTGTTCCTCCGGCAGCCTGCCATCCGGAACCATTATACCCTCTGTCGGTAAAACTAATGGTTGTTCCTGCTGAAATATTCGTAAGCAGTACAAAAGAAAAGCGATCTCCCACTCCTGCCAAAGGAGTAGAATCATAGCTCGTAAAAGCTATATCGCCTGCAACCAAAGACGTTTGTGCATTGGCTGCAAAGCCCAACAATGACGCTCCTGCAATGAGGACCGTCTTTGTCAGCGTTTTGATTTTTGAATAAAAATCTCTCATATTTAATTCATTTTAGGTTCAAATTAAAGATTCACAAATCTGCTGCCTTTTTTCATACCAAAAGCAAACAGTTTGTGACCACTCATAAATCCTTCATCTGTATAGATGATATCTAATCGAAGCTGGGTTTCATTATTACATTTTACAATGAGCCCATTCTCTTCGTCCAACGATAAAATGGTTCCGGGAATATCAGACTGATGTGAAGTTTCATTAATTACTGTAGCTTCCACCACTCTTATATTCCAGCCATTCCATTGCGTATATGCTCCTTTATTCCACGGGTTGCACGCTCTTGATAAAGCCTCGATGGTTTTGGCATCGTGCTTTTGCCAGGAAATGCAAACATCTGATGCTACAGGTTTTGCAAAATATTTAGCATTGTCTTCGTTTTGTTTTGTTCCTTTAGAATCATTTTTTAATAATATTAAAAGCTCACCAAGCAAATTGGCTCCCAACCATGACAAATTGGTACAAAGCACGCCATGTGTCATATTTATTGAAAGAGGTAAAATCTTTTTCAGAATAATTGCTCCTTTGTCGATTTTATTTTCGATGGCATGAACGGTAATCCCGGTTTCTTTTGCTCCGCTTCTGATCGATTCAAAAACAGGATCTGCGCCGCGCATTTCGGGCAATAATCCGTAATGAAAATTGTAAAATTTACCTTGATGTTTATCTAAAACTTCTGCAGGTATCTTCCACGGAAATGTCATTGTGAAAACAAATCGGGCTTCGGTTTTTGAGATCAATTCTTCCAGCTGAGCAGAAAGATTTTCTTTTTTAATTATTAATAATGGAATTCCGGTTTGTTTTGAAAACATGGAAGCGAAATCAATAACGTCTGTATTTCCTTCAGCTACACCCACCGCAGAAAGCCTTCCTTCTTTGTATAAAGCCTGTATAGCCGGAATTGCCATCCGGTTATTACATAAAACTGCTATTTTAAATATGTTCATCATGATTCTAAACAGGCATAAGCATTAAGCCACGAATTTGCCTCAGTGCTTTGAATATGTTTAATATTATTTTTTAAACTTTCACGTTCCGATTCTGTAACCGAAGCTACCTCAATGTCTTTCAGAAGGCAGTTTCCTGTTGTTTCGTCTTTTGAAACCGTGGCGTAATAAACAGGAGCTTCTGTAAATCTGTTTTCAGGGTTTATGTATACTTTTCCACGTGGCGAACTGATGGTAATACCGTCAAAATTTTCGTTTTCAAATGCTATAAAAAGAGCAGCTTCCCATCCCAATAAAGAGAAAAGATTCGCTTTACCTTCTTTCATTCCATCCATTATTCTTACAAAAGTTTCGTTTTCCGGCGTTTTTAAAGTTTTAGACCAAGCTACAGCAGACTTCCAGTCTTTACCTGAATAAGGTATTTTTGAAAGCCAGGCTTCATCTGATGTAAAACCTGTTCCGTACACCGAATGATTATTAACAAGATCATTCCCTGCTCTGAAAAAATCATCTGCCATATCACCACAAAATGTTGCAAGAACCGCAGTTTCTTTTTGCTGCTCAAGATATTCGTTAAGTGGCGCTAAGGTAAAATCTTCACGACGCAAAGAGGTAACGTGATTGAAGCCAATCTCGCCACCTTTTTCTTCAACTGCAGCCGGATAAATGTATGACGGGCGATAACCCGCATCATAGAAAGAGCACGTAAATGCAAAGTTCTTATGCCCATCTTCGATGGCTTTATGGGTAATTACTCTCGTACACAAACCTCCCTGAAGAGATATAAAATACGCATTGGAAAGCCTCCCCTGAAAAGCCGGAAAATGATATCCGCTGTCTAAAACAATTAAAGTTTTGCCTGAAGATTCAAAAAGAGAATGAATAAACTCAGCGGTAAGAGGATTGATATATCCTATAATAATATCTGCGCCTTCCAAAAGAAATTGCTCGCAACGCTCATAAATTTCTTCATGTTTTGCGGCAACACCTATTCCTGCCGATACGATTTCGTGATGACCTTCCAAGCCGATATTTTTTAGCGCCTGCTTAAAGCCATCCATTATATCAAAAGAAATGGAAGGATAAATAACGGATCTCGGTAAAAGTAAAGCTATTTTCATATTTTTCTGACAAAGCCCCTAATCGTACAAACTAGAGGCTTTTATATTATTAATTATGATCTTGAAGGGAAAATTCCGTTTAAACAAATGATATAATTCATTCCTAAAAACGGCTGCTGAATATTAATCGGCTGACTTCCTCCTGCAACACTTATACTCAATGCTGTCGGGATTGGTCTTAATGTTGTATCTGCAGGCTGGTTTGAATATAAACCTGATACAGAAGCAAGTGTACCATTTGAAGGTGAACCTGTATCTCCGCCATCTGAATATGTTTTAATAGAAGCCGTCTCTGTACCAGAAGCATGGTTGTGTGCAGGCATATTACTCGTCAAGCATGTTACTGTTGGTGTACCATCCATTTCTCCTAATATCCAGCTTTCGGTTCCTACTCCGGTTCCGGTTCCCATAGGAGTTCTTCCTGCAAAATTTGGCAATGCAAACGTGGTAACTCCGTTTCCGCCGTACATTGTTCCTAAAAGTGCAAAAAGTGCCTGATTTGTATTGATTTCTACTATTTGCCCCTGACAAAAAGCCCAATATTTTGGGGCAAAATTTCCGGCAAACATTCTTATTTCTGACATTGTTCCTTCCATATGATTAGTTTTTTAGAATTAAATATTTAATGAATTAGCTTCTTGGAGGATAATATCCTTCTAAGCAGATGATGTAATTGGCTGCCATAACAGGCTGTACGATTGAAAAAGGAACAGCCGAACCTACAGCCGATAAATTTCCGGAAACTGTAGCCGGAGCTATATTTGTATCTGCCTGCTGAGTAGAATAAGCACCCTGCAAACCTCCTAAAATAGTTCCTGAAGGAATCCCCGTATCCCCAGCTTCAGAAAAAGCAGGAAATGCAATTGTTGCCGTTCCAGTATGAGTATGCATCGGCATCTGTGCGGTAGTCATTGTTACAGTTTCTGTACCACCAGCCTCGCCAAGTTCAATATTTGGTAAGCCTGCTCCCTGACCTGTACCTACAGCAACACGCCCGCGTAAATCTGGTACACCAAACGTAGTTTTGCCATCACCACCATATGTAGTACCCAATATTGAGTAAACGGTACTATATACTGCGATGCTATATAATGTTCCATCACAAAATGCCCAACCTAAGGGAGCAAAATTTCCAGCAAATAATCGAATTTCTCCTATATAACCTTCCATGGTATTTTTAATTTTTTAATTGTTATTAATGATTTAAAAAAATAGAAAATGATTTATCATCCTCTAGACGGGAATATACCGTACATACAAATAATATAATTCATCCCGATTGAAGGCTGAGTAATAGTAAGAGGCATACTACCTCCCGTAACTCCCACCTGAATATTAAGAGGAGTAGTTTTTGTAGTAGAGTCACTTGGTTGCGAGGTGTACATCGATCCGTTTGAAGCCAAAATGTTATTTGATGGAGTTCCTGAATCTCCCTGTTCTGAAAATGCAGGAATTACCAGACTTCCTCCTGCAGTATGAGTATGCGGCGGAAGATTCAGAAGAGTGAGGGTTGTAGAATTGGTTCCGGTTGCCTGTCCCAATTTGTAGTTAGACAGCCCTGGTCCTTGTCCAGCTCCCACTACAGATCTTCCTGAAAGATTAGGCAAACCGAAAGTAGTCACCCCATCTCCTCCATACGTTGTTCCTAAAATAGAGAACAAAGCAGTGTTTGCTCTGATTGCGAGTAATGCGCCATTACAGTACGACCAAGATTTTGGTGCAAAGTTTGCGGCAAAAAGTCGGATTTCTCCTATTGTTMCGTCCATAGTTATTGTTTTTTAAAGTGAAACTGATAAATTTTATCTTTTAGTAAATAGATTAGATTTTTTGATATAATTTAAAATAAACCCATAGAGGTATAACACCCGATCGAAAATTTTCCGGGAGATTAAGATGTACCACATTTAATGTATTTTATGAAATAATTAAAGTGTAACCTGCGTTGATTTAAATTTTAAAAATTTAATAATCAACAAATCGAAAGAGGAATTTTTGTAAGAAATGTTTCATGTTAATTTAGGTTTTCGGTTGGTTAAGCTTATTTTAATTATTAACAAATATAAAATATCATTTAACAATTATTAACAAATATACATTTATTATAATTACAACAAAACAATAATCACAAATAATTTAAAATTTAATATTTCAGCCTAAATCAACATTAAATCTTAACTCATATTTACTATTATGTTAAATAATTTACTGTAAAAATAAAAATTGTAAAAAACATAGTGTTACGTATTTATACTGATTTTAGTTATAATAACCTTTGCCTGAAATAATAACAGTTATATGGTATGCATGATTCAAAAGTCAATCATTTTTTAATCGACCTAATAAACAAAAAAAAGCTTCACAACATATGTTTTGAAGCTTTTATACGATTGGGTTTGATCCTTTTTTAAATTTTCATTGAAATTAATTCATTGAATTACAGACACTTATTATAATTATTTACTATTTAATAAAAAGATAAATAAAGTTTATTCAAGTCAGTCAACCCAGGAAATTTTCCTCAGCTTTTTTTCTATAGCCAGATTATTTTTTAAAGCTAAAAACCCTTCTTTAACATTCAGATAGGGGAAACCTGCTTCATGATTTTTGCGGCTGATTTCTGCCATTATTTTCCAGTGTTTTGTAATCTCTTTCCATGCAAAAAAAAGCGAATGTTTAGGATCATACATGTGTGTTGGTTCGCTTTTGGCCCCGTTTATTTCTATGATTTTAAAATTCTCGCCGTTTTGCAGAAGTTCCAAATTTTCAAACATCACATCAAGCCTGCCGAAATAAAAGCCATTCACTTTGGTACAAATTTCATCTATTTTTTGCTCTAATGTTTCAGTAAGCTCAGTTGAAATGTCTATAAATTTTGCTCCTCTGGTGTGGCTCCCGAAAGGGATTAAAACAATTTCTTCATTTTCAGGAACTATTTTTTGCATCTCGTTTTCACTATTTTGCTCTATTGCCTTTATCTGAAATGCACTTCTGGGGTTTTCCATCACCAGTTCTCTCAACGTTTTTTTGCCATTTCCTTTTACAGAGAGAAATTCTTTTTTTACCATTCCGGTGATTTTTCCCTTTTTCTTGTCCGGAAAACGATGGTAAAAAATACCAACTTCATTTTGATAATTTATTTTTTCCTGAACCAAAAAATCGCAATCACTGTTTTTTTGATAATTCTCCAATTCATTTAAACTATTGATCTGTACCACGCCCAAACCTTTTAATCCTACATCCGGTTTTACAATAACGGGAAAATCTATTGCCTGTGATTGCAATTCAAGTAAAATTTCCCGAAAATAGGTTTCTGAAGAAGCAAAAAAAGTTTTAGGAATCCACTGTCTGGGAATTAAGTCATAAATTTCTTTTTTACTTTCCATCGCCATTCCCCCGTATTTTATGGAAGGATTTGCTCCGTGGAAAAACAAAAGCGTTCTTGCCTTCCATGCACAATATAGCCAAACCGGTAAAAGCGGCATGTAAATGGAAAAAGTAGACCAGTATTCCCAATGCGTAATTTTATGAAGCCGATGTCTGAGTTGCATTTCTAATGATTTTTTTTTCAGGTTTTGAAAACGGGTTAAGCCGGTCGCAGTGTTTCAGTGATATTTTATCAGAAATTACCAGTTGTGTCGTACTTATGGTTTGTATCGTATTTTGTCTTTTTATGGTAATTCCGTTTTCCAGATCATCCGTTTTTTGATGATGAAAATCCCATATGCTTTCTTCCGAAACGGTTTTGTTTTGCAGAAATTTCTGAAAAATCTGTTGTCTCTCTTCTCTTGCAGCTTCATCATACAACGTTGCAGAAGACCAAATGTACGGAAGATCTGAATCTAAAATTTTAAAATGTTTYTCAGAGCCGTCCCAACGAAATTCTGCAATTTTTTTCTTCTGAAAAACAACCAAAGTAAAAGGTTCAATATTTTCCAGATCAATTGATTGTATCGAGTCGAAAATGTTTTCTTTAATTATTAAATCTAAAACGATGAGTCCTCTACTTTTTCGATAATCATCCGTTTTTTGATGATTTTCAAAAGCTCCGTTCAGTAAAACAATGGCGTTTCCGTTATCTGAAACCGCAAACCAGGTTCCGTTTTTCGTAGCATCTTTAGGATAAAAGATGTTATTATCATTATAAACTTCCTGTGCAGAACGAGTCGGTTTTTCGTCCCGGTTAGAAGTCAGAACGATTTTATTTTTCAGCGGAAAATACGTTACAGTACACATTTAGTTTAAATTTTGGGTTTCCCTGTATTGAATGGTTGAAGGCGCAATTCCGAAATTTTCGTTAATTAAATGACTTATTTTCATTTCGTTAAAAGCTACTTTTATCAATGCCTGATGATGAATACAATGCTCAATATTATACAGCATTTCTCTGTAAAAATTCGTGGGTATTTCAATATGAATTTCGCCCATTCTTTGTTGTAAAACAAGGTTTTTATTCGGCAAATTGATATTGGCAATGATTTTTGAAATGGCTTCAATTGCTTTTTCGGGATTTTTTTCCAATTCTAAATTTCGCTTTCTCTCATCATAATTAATTATGCCGGTAGAATATGAATCGAGTAATATTTCTAAAAATTCTATGCTGTGACGCGTGTGTCCGCCAATGCTTGCACCATCCAGACTCGGGATTGCAAAGGTGTAGGTTTCCGAAGATATTTTACGCAATGCATTTTGCTGTTCGGTAAGAATATTGAGCAGAAGCAGAAAAACCGGCGTATTGTTGCTATGCATTTTTTCTTTTTTTGAATTTAAATATAAGAATAATACAAAAGATAAAAACTGTCAACGCCAGGAAAAATAGTTTTCCGCCATCGTCATTGGTATCGATTCCTAAAATAAAAATGTGTGATAATATTGCGCCTATCATTGTGAAAAGCCCTAAAACAGCTCCTAAAAATGTAGTTTTCGGATTCAGAATCAGAATCGTAATAATAAGTTCTAAAATTCCCAAAAAAATTCTTCCAAACGGCTCTGCATGCAGTTTAGAAAAAATAGCAACAGAATCTGGATGAGCGGTAAATTTAAAATATAATGTCTGAAGTAAAATAATGGAGGGAATTAATCGCAATGCCCAATTGATATAGTTTTTCATAGTTGTGTGATTATAATTTTTGAAGTAAAGCGTAGGAAAATAAATGATTATACTCTTGGCAATGAACAACGGCATATTTATAGTCGTCGAAATTGACTGCACTTGTAAACGTATAGCTTTGTCCGCCATTTACAGACTTCAGTTTTCCCAAAGAAATAAATTGTAAAGGCTGCTGCTCTTTGCTTACATAGACATACAAATCGGGTCCGTTGCTAACGGTGAAATTATCTGTAAAAAACAATGTAAAAACACCGTCTTTTTCATAGATGTCGGCTTTTCCGTTAACATTATTTCCGTACGGTCCCTGAATAAAATTTCCAGAATATCTTAGTGTAGCATTTTCCGACGCCATTTCCATCAGGTCTTCTGTTGCGGTATTTTCTCTGATGCAGGAATCCAAGAGAAATGATGAAACGAAAATAAAGGTGATCATTGATTTCATAATTGTAATGTTTTTATTGATTGTATAATTTTCTGATTAGAGTTAAAACGTTGTCTGTATAAATCCTAATCTTAACTTCTTACTTAAATAAGCTTTGCTGGTTCCTATTTATTTTTCTGTCAGTTTTTTCCAGTTTTGGTCTGCACTTTTTTTCAGTTTAGCTTCGTTCTTATTCCAGGAAGTAAGCGTATTGTTGAAAAATTTATTGTAAAACAAATGCGTTTTACCATCGATTACTTTAAAGGTTGTAGGGTTAATTTCTACTTTTTCGCCATAATCTCCAAGTGCAAATGCGCACCAGCCACCATAAACAGGCTCATATTTGTAAGGATTTTTTTTAAGAAGTTCTTGGTTTTTTTTCGAAGAGGTGTAATAAATAGCTCCGTTTATATTGACCGCAAGTTCTTTTTTCCCTTTTACGGCTTTGTTCTGTTCGATATACGCAACAGGATCATAATCCTGAATTGCCAGTTTCTTTTCTAAATTTCTGTGTTCTGTTTTTTGGGTGAACGCAAAAAGGGGAAGTAAAAAAAGAATAAGTTTTAATATATTTTTCATGATTTTGAATTTTCTGTTGTTTTTAAAATATCTCCGGAAAGCTCTTTCTTAATAACTGTGTAAAGTATCTGCTGTTTATTTTCCGATTAATCTAAAATATCGGTTGCAGGAACGAGAAATGCGACTAAAAGCAAAAATGCATAAAATACTTTTGTGAACATAGGATAAAGTGTTTACTAAGAAGTTCCCAAAAACAAAAAAAATCACCCAATGAAAGATGATTTTTTATAAAAAATTTGATAATTACTGTTTAAAATTATCTGCTTTTTTAATTTTCCTGATTTGTTCTACACATTTATGCTTTTGATTTTGCGCATTGTGTTTGCTGGAATATTTGTATTTTTCCTGTATTTCTTCGATGTTTTTGTTCTTCACAAAAATATCCTTGATGAGGTTTTGACAATGCGCAGAGATTTCATTGATATAATCGTTGAGCTTATCCAGATAATCTCTCTCATTTTCTATTGCCTGATTAATTTCTTCCTTGTTTTCAAAATAATAATTTTCATGAATCTCGACAAAAAAGTTTCGGTTTCGCAGTTTTTTCAGCCATAAATTTTTAGAAATCCCCGTAACATAATTAGCCAGGCAAGTGTAGGCTTTGAAATCATCATCATACAATTTCTCATATAAAATAATCAAAGCATCTTGAAAAATATCCTCCGCATCTTCTAAATTACCCTTGTTACCAAGAATAAATTTTTTGGTGTAGCCGAAATATTTATGGTACAAAATTCCAAAGGCAACATTGCTGTCTTTTTGAAAATCTTCTACCGCTAAAGTATTTGTTGTTCTCTTATTCATACTTCTTCAGAAGTTGAAAAATACAAAATATTTTTCTTTTACGTATAAACAATTATTTTTGAACCAATTATTAAAGCCTGCTTTAAAATTCAAATTCTTAATTTTCTTAGAGCCTGTTTAAAAATTATTAAATATGAATTTTCATGATTGGTTTTCGCAAAGGCGCAAATTTGTTTAACTATAATATTCTTTAAGGCGCAAGAATTTTATTTTTGATAAAAATTGATCATCAGCATTGTAAAAGAAAATCTTTGATTTTCTCCTTGCGTCTTAAAATCATAGAACTTTTATCAAATCTTGTGTCTTAGCGTTTTTCCAATAAATTTAAACAGACTCTTAACTCAATAAACTTTAATTATTTTTTATTTTAAAGTTTCAATAAATGAATAGTTTATTAATTATCAATATTTTAAATCTATGAAAATAGTAAGTTTTTATTGGTTACAAGATTTTATGAAATTTAAACAGCTCTAAATATTAAACTAAAACTCTAAAGAATTACCAACTTTTAATATTCATAATTACAGTGAATTTTTTTTTAGCCTTTTAAAACTCTTTTGAACAGACATAAAACAAAAAAAGCTTTAAAACGTATGTTTTAAAGCTTTTGTACTACTTCGATAATGTAGTTGCGATCCGGACGGGACTCGAACCCGCGACCTCCGCCGTGACAGGGCGGCATTCTAACCAGCTGAACTACCGGATCAATTTTATTAAAGTTAAAATTGTAAAACTTTCAGCGATCCGGACGGGACTCGAACCCGCGACCTCCGCCGTGACAGGGCGGCATTCTAACCAGCTGAACTACCGGATCAATTTTTTTAAAGCTAAAATTGTAAAACTTTGCGATCCGGACGGGACTCGAACCCGCGACCTCCGCCGTGACAGGGCGGCATTCTAACCAGCTGAACTACCGGATCTTTTTACAATTCCTGAAGAATTACCTTCCGTTATTGTGGTTGCAAATATATAGCTTTTTTCATTATCTGCAAACTTTTAGAAACAAAAAATGCCTCCCAAAACGGAAAGCATTCATTATCAAAGTGATTTTTTTATAAATGTGCGCTTAATTTCTCAGCGATTACTTCTTTTGGAGCTACACCAACCAGTTTATCTACTACTTCACC
Source organism: Chryseobacterium sp. 2TAF14 (assembly GCF_052115105.1). Classification (NCBI taxonomy): domain Bacteria; kingdom Pseudomonadati; phylum Bacteroidota; class Flavobacteriia; order Flavobacteriales; family Weeksellaceae; genus Chryseobacterium; species Chryseobacterium sp. 2TAF14. Next base: position 8,498 of record NZ_JBFRGA010000049.1, on the reverse strand, counting down.
GTTCTTGAAAATAAGAACTGTAGGGATATTTCTGATTCCGTATTGCATAGAAATTTCCTGATTGTTGTCTACATCTACTTTTCCTACCACAGCTTTTCCTTCAAAATCTGTTGCAACTTCTTCGATGATTGGTCCTAATGTTCTGCACGGTCCGCACCATACTGCCCAAAAGTCTACCAATACCGGTTTGTCTGATTTTAAAACCGTTTCCTGAAACGAGCTATCCGTAATTTCTAAAGCCATTTTTTTATCTTTTAATTATTAATATTCTTATTTATTTTCTTAATTCAAAATTAGCACTTTAAAATGAAAAGCCTATCTATGCTCAACATTTGTATTTTCTATAATAAAATCCTGAGAAATCTCTTTTAAAGCATTTACAAAAGTGTCAATATCTTCTTTTGTCGTCATATGGCTGAAAGATACACGCAAAGGTGTACAGTTATCCATTTCGTCTTCTGAAAGCACCATCATCATTACCATCGAAGGTTTTGAAGCTCCTGAAGAACATGCGCTTCCCTGCGAAACGGCAATTCCTTTCATATCGAGCTGCAATCCGATCAAAGGATTTTTGTAAGGTAATAAAAGACTTACAACCGTGTACAAACTGTTATCTGCTTCTGAACTTCTCCCGTTAAATTTCACTCCCGGAATTTCTGCAGAAACCTTTTCAATGGTATATTGTTTAACATTCTGCATATGCTCTGTATATGCTTCCATGTTATTTAATGAAAGTTCCAGAGCTTTACCTAAACCTGCGATACCTGCAACGTTTTCTGTTCCTGCTCTCAGACTTCTTTCCTGAGGGCCGCCTGTAATAATCCCTTTTAATCCGCTAGATTTTCTGATGAATGCAAAACCAATTCCTTTCGGACCATGAAATTTATGTGCACTGCAAGATGCAAAGTCAACAGGGATATCCGCAAAATCAAGAGTCATATGCGCCATTGTCTGAACGGTATCAGAATGAAAAAGCGCATTGTTTTCTTTGCAAAGCTGTGCAATTTTCTTGATGTCGACAATATTTCCGATCTCGTTATTGGCATGCATTAAGCTTACTAGTGTTTTTTTATCTGAATTTTTAAGTAACTCTTCTAATTTAGCTAAATCAATATCTCCTTTTTCATTAGGACGAATATAAGCAACTTCAACACCTTTTCTGTTTTTCATATCCAGGATACTCTCAGAAACGCATTTGTGTTCCATCGGCGAACTGATGATCCTTTCAATACCAAGATGCTCAACACTTGATTTGATAATCATATTATTAGACTCAGTACCGCAAGATGTAAAGATAATCTCAGCGGGAGTTACATGTAGATAATCTGCAACCTGCCTTCTCACATTCTCAATCAGAATCTTAGCTTCCTGCCCGAAGCTGTGAGTTGAAGAAGGATTTCCGAAATTGATTTTCATCGTATCGACCATTGCATCGATCACTTCTTCAGAAAGCGGCGTCGTAGCAGCGTTATCTAAATATATTTTATTCATTTTTATTTGGAATATTTTAATTGGACTGAATTGAATTGATAATTGGAAGGAACTGTAAAAATAAACCACGGATTTGAAAGCACCTGAATCTCCATTCCGCCAGAGTCGTACATCGGCACTTCTACATAAAGCACATTATCTTTCACAGAAATACTTTTGATTTCTTTTATCGTGTGATCTCCGGAATTGAATCTTCCCTGATTATACAGAATTACTTTTTTATCTATTGGAAAAGCCGGAAATTTTATCGCCGGTTCATTTCCTACTTCTACGAGAGAAATTCCCTGCATAGACTTTATTGCCTCCTGAAATTCTTTTTCATTTTTAATCATCACAAAACCAGCCTGCTCGGTTCCGCCTTGCGATTCAGACATTACAATTTCAGCTTTATTCTGCATATCTTCAGATTTTTGTGCAATTGTGCTTGTACAACTCATGATCGCTGCAAAACAAAAAATCAGCAGTTTATTCATTTTACTTTTATTAATTCTTCAAAATTAATGAAAAAATTGGTAATGACCCTCATTTGCCCATTTCAGCATTGGCTTGTCACTTGAGGTATCTCCGAAAGCTATGATTTTATCGTACTTTTCGTTGGAAATTTCTTTTTTTATCCGTTCCAGCTTTTCTTTTCCATTGCAGTTTTTACCAATAAAGTTACCTGTAAAAACCCCGTTTTTGAACTCTGCTCTTGTAGAAACAAGCTGCATCTGCAGTTTTTCGGCAAAAGGTTTAGTCCAAATGTCTAAAGAAGCCGTCACCATAAGACTGTGCGTATTTTCTCTGTCTATATTTTTAATGAAGGTAATTGTTCCGTCAAAATCAAAACAATACAATTTTTTCATACTATAGTTAAAGCTTTAATTTTTTAAATATAAACTCAGGAATATTTCTGATGATCATCATAATAACGCCCCAAACCGGTAAAACGTATGCAACATTTTTCTGTTTTTTGAAAGCTCTGTAAATACATTCAGCCGCTTGTTTCGGAGTTGCCGTCAATTTCGGATTCAAAGGTAAACCTTCAGTCATTTTTGTTGCCATAAAACCGGGTTTCACAGTCAAAACATGAACCTTTTTTTCGAAAAGATAATTGCGAAGACCACTTAAATAGGCTGTAAAAGCCGCTTTTGCACTTCCATAAATAAAATTGCTCTGCCTTCCGCGATCACCTGCAACCGACGAAAGCCCTATAATAGTTCCTGATCTTTTACTTTCAAATTTCTGTGCAAAATAATTGATCACAGGAACCAGTTTTGAGTAATTAATATCAATAATCCGTTCTGTATTTTTATTGTCGTACAAGCCATCTTCGGTGCTTTCTCCCAAATAACCGGTCGCACAAAACAGCACATTTGAACTTACATGATCAAAATCAAAATAATTGATTTCTTTCGTTAAATCAAGCTCAATAATTTCAGATTGCTGCAAAAATTTCACATCGATATGTTTTGCAAACCGTTCCGTTGCTTCTTTGTTTGAGGTAAAAAGATAAATTCTTTCRTATTTTTCGCCTTCCTGCAAAGCTTTTTCCACAAAAGCCTGCGCTACTTCAGATGTACTTCCGAGAACTATCATTTTACTTATTATTTAAAATTCTTTTGTGCTGTAAAGAAACAAATTTTGAACTTTCAACATTTTTAAGATAATCGGTCAATGAAGATTTGCTCATGCTGTCTTTGGTAAGATAAATTCTTCCGCCAAATTCCTGCACGGTCTGATCTAATTGCTCTACCAGCTTTTTAAGTTTAGAATTTACTTTAAAATCTAAAGCTAAAGTATAACCTTCAATGGGAAAAGAATTGTACGCTTCAGGATTATTTTTTCCGAATAATTTCAATACGGCAAGGAAAGATCCGTTTCCGCTGTTGGCAATGGTTTCAAGGATTTTTTTCATTCCTTCTTTACCGTTTTCTTTCGGAATCACCATTTGATATTGGATGAAGCCAGATTTACCGTAAATTTTATTCCAGTCATTAATCGCATCCAGCGGATAAAAATATGTTTCGTAATCGATAATATTTTTTAATACTTTTTGAGTCTGTTTTTTGTAATACAAAAGATTAAAAAGCTTTACGGTAAAAGCGTTTAAAATAAATCCCGGAAAATAAAACGGAACGGTCGGAGAAAACTTTTTCTTTAATCTTAAAGGATTTTTAGAAAATTTTTGAGGAAGTTCGTGCGCAAAAGCATGTTCACCTCTCATCAGAATGCTTCTTCCGATATCTTTGCCTTTTTGCAGACAGTCGATCCATGCAACGGTGTAAGTCCAGCTTTCGCTTTCATCAAACAATCTGAATATTTCATCTAAATTTTCAGCTTTAATACTTTCCTGACGAATGTAAGCTGTTTCTATATTTTTCAGCTTAAAACGTGCTGAAAGAATAATCCCGGTAAGTCCCATTCCTCCGATGGTTGCATAAAATTTTCCTGAGTTTTCATCTCTTGAGCAAGTAATAATGTCACCATTTTCTGTCATCAATTTAAAATCAATCACATATTCTGAAAAACAGCCTTCAGAATGATGGTTTTTCCCGTGAACATCAGATGCAATTGCACCTCCAACGGAAATAAATTTTGTTCCAGGAGTCACATACAGAAAATATCCTTGCGGAACCGATATTTCTAAAACATCAGACAATAAAACGCCGGATTCGCATTCTATAATTCCGTTTAAACGGTCAAAACTGATGAATTTATTTAATTTTTTAGTAGAAAAAATACTTTCACCCAACGAAGCGTCGCCGTAGCATCGCCCGTTTCCTCTTGCAATCACCTCGTTATGGTTCTGCACAAATTCTTTAATCTTCCTGAAGCTGTCTTCCGACTTCATCTCTTTTTCCACAACAGGAAAATTGCCCCAGTTTGTAACTTTTTGGATGAAATTTGGCTTCATAATTACAGTAAATTAGAATTAAGAATACTGTCTTTAAAATAGATTAAAATTAAAAACGAAACGACCCACAAAACCAAAGTAATCTGAATATAACGATCTCTGTACAAAATTTTTGTAGGAGACTCTGTACGATTGTAAACCAATGTCTGCTGCAAATACCTCAGAAATGCAAAAACAACAACTATGACGGTATAAAAAATACTTGAATGTGATTTTAGCTGAACTTCCGGTGAAAGTGTAAACATAAGGTAACAAACAATTGCCAAAGTCACAGAAATTGAAAGTGCAATATCTGCGAACTGTACATTATAGCCGTCTAAAGCTTTTCTGGTTTTCCCTGAAACCTGTGCATTAATCAATTCTCCTCTTCTCTTTCCAATAGCTAAAACCAACGCCAAAACAAACGTTAATAAGATTGCCCACTGCGAAATAAAAATGCCTGTAATGTAACCTCCTGCCTGAACACGAAGCACGAAACCAATAGCGATGATAAAAATATCAATAATCGGAACGTGCTTCAACTTGAATGTGTAAGCGAGATTCATCATAAAATAAAATACGATGATAAAAGCAAACTTCCAGATCGGGCGATGAAAATAGAATTGTGCAAACAATATAAGCGCAAGATCTATAATGATTAAGCCAATAAGAATGCTTATCGCTGTTTTCTTTGAAACAGCTCCGCTTGCAAGCGGACGTCTTCTTTTTTCCGGATGCTTCTGGTCTGCTTCGATATCGTTATAATCGTTAAGAATATAAACAACACCTGCAGCCAGAGAAAAGATAACGAATGCAAAAATACTTTTACTAAGTAAATCTAAATTTTTAACATTACCGGAGAAAAAAAGCGGAACGAAAACAAAAAGATTCTTTACCCATTGTTCTACCCGAAGGAGTTTTAAATATTTCTTCATTAATGTGGTTTCGATTGCAAAAATAATGATTTATGACAAAAAAATCAGGTATAAAAATACAAAAAAACCGCTAAAGCGGTTTAAGAAATAATRTTTATATGCTAAATGATTACTGACCTTGCTGTGCATCGTTAATCATTTTCTCATTTGCTGTAATGGCAAACTCTACTCTTCTGTTTTTTGCTCTTCCTGCATCGGTATCATTTGAAGCAACCGGCATAGATTCTCCTTCACCTAAAGCAAACAATCTGCTTGATGAAATTCCTTTAGACATCAAATAAGATTTTACAGAATTTGCTCTTCTTTCAGAAAGTCTTTGGTTATAATCATCTGCACCTTTGCTGTCGGTATGTCCGTAAATATTGATATTTGTATCAGGATTATCGATTAAAACTTTTGTTAATTTATCTAAGTTTGTTTTAGCAAGCGCAGTAAGATCTGATGAATCAAATGCAAAGGTTACAATACTTTCATTCATTGTAATTTTAATACCGTCTCCTACTCTTTCCACTTCTGCACCAGGTAAAGTCTCTTTAATATCTTTAGCCTGCTTATCCATTTTGTTACCGATAACATTACCTGCAACACCACCGATAATTCCACCTAAAACAGCTCCTAATGCTGCGTTTTTACCTTTTCCTACATTATTTCCCAATACACCTCCAATTACCGCTCCGGAAGCAACTCCTACAGCAGTACCTCTTTGCTGGTGATTAGAATTTTGTACTGCTTCACAGCTTGTCAGTAACAAAGCTGATGATAAAAATAATGCTGCTATATATGTTTTGTTAAATTTCATCTTAATTTATTTTTAGTTAATTATCTGGTATAATCCATTCCGGTTCTCTCGAAGTTGTAAACCACTCTGATTGTACTTCCGTCGAATGGCACATTTTGCTCTAAAGAAAACTGATCTGTCGAATTATTAATTACAGTTAAAGTATATCCTGCCGTATTTTGTTTAGCTTTTGTACCGTCTGCAATTTTTTTGAAGGTAAAAGTATCTCCTTTAATATCAACTTTGATCGCTCGTATCACACTTGGGYAAGAACCACCTCCGTTTAAAGTATAAGAACCTGAATAATTATTCGGAATAAATCTCCAGTGACTTCCTACAAAACATTGTGCATCTGCGCCTTCATCAAAAGGTTTGATTTTGTATTGCTTATCATAATCGATGCTTACAATCTGCCAGTCTCCTTTCATTTTCAAAAATTCTGATCTTACATTTTGTGCATCTTTAGCTTTTTGAACCGTGGAACAAGACACTGCGAAAAGCGAGCTTCCTAATATGCCTGCAAGTAATAGCTTTTTCATATCGTAGTTTTATTATTTAATATTAAAGATAATACAAAAAACCATGCCAAATTTTATTTAATCTCAAAAAAATAAAGCCTGAGAAAACCCAGGCTTTATTTAAATGTATCACAATCTGTCTGATTATTATTTCTTTACAGATTTCTTAGCCGGTTTAGATTTTTTTACAGCTTTTGTTTTTACTGTATTCGATTTTCCGTCGTAGAAATTATTATAAGCATATTCTGCAGCTTTTTTCACATCGATTACTCCGCCTGCCTGAGATTTTTCACCAAATTCGTTTTCCGTACTCAGGTTACTTGTCTTAACCAACGCTTCGATAATCTGTGCAGGTTTAAGATTTGGCATGTAAGCCAACAATACCGCTGCCGCTCCTGCTGCTACTGGTGAAGCCATGGAAGTTCCTTGCTGATAGCTGTATTCGTTCGTAGGAACCGTAGAATAAATCTCTTCCCCTGGAGCGAAAACATTTACCATTTTTTTATTATAATTTGAGAAATCTGCTCTCAACTCATTATTTCTGTTGGTACTTGCACCCACCACCATTACATTATTTACAAATGGCGCTGCGTCTGTAATATTTTTAAAATTTGTAGGATAAGCAAGGTGTTCTGCAACATCTTCATTTTCATTTCCGGCAGCTTTTACAAGAAGTACACCTTTGTCTTCTGCATATTTGAATGCATCCCAAACTACATTTTTACCCGGAGAAACAGGCTTTCCGAAGCTCATATTAAGAATTTTCGCGCCGTTGTCTACCGCATATCTTATGGCATTGGCAACATCTTTATCTCTCTCATCACCATTAGGAACCGTTCTTACCGACATAATCTTTGCAATCCTTGAAGCAACTCCGTATTGTACTTCGTTACCTTGCGGTAAGCCAGCAATAATTCCGGAAACGTGGGTTCCGTGTTCTGCATCAGGACCTTGATAATGATTGTTTCCGTAGATTTTTTCGGAATAATCGTCATAATTATCACCTACAATTTCTGCTCTCGGATCATAATTAAGATCATATTGTTTTGCCATCGGACCAAAATAATCTAAAGCTCCTTTTATCTGCTCTTTCATCGTTTTTTCAACTTCGGCAGGAGATTTTCCCGCAAAATCAGGACTTTTAACAAGGTTGTTAAGAACTTCCAATGCAGCTGCTTCTTGTTGGGTTGAAGGCTTTTTATTTTTAAGAGTTTCTGCCGTTAATGGCTGACCTCCCAAAACTGTAATCATCGAAGGTATAGCTTCGTTAATCATTGAATAACGTTGGAAGCTTTGTCTTGCATCAACACTTTTTTTGGTAAAAAGCTCTTTCGACTTCATATACATCGCAAATTCTTCCGGCATTTTTGCCTGATTTGCTTTATTCTGGGTAGAATTATCGCCTTCAAAAACAGGCTTATATTTTGCAACAACCCTTGTAACTTCCATATTATCGATACCGATGTCACCGTTTTTACCACCGATAAAATTCCAGCCGTGAATATCGTCTATGTAGCCATTTCCATCATCATCTTTACCGTTATTCGGAACTTCATTAGGGTTTTTCCACATATTGTTCACCAATCCGGGGTGATCAACCTGAACACCGCTATCCAAAACACCAACAACAACGGTTTTAGGTTTTAAGCCTTTTGATTCTAAAAATTTGTATGCATTTTCAGTATTTACACCATAAACTTTTGTCGTCGCAAAATCTTTATGATACCATGTCATTAAGTCTTTATTTTCTTTTGGATCAACTGCAGGAGCCTGCTGAGCTGATGAATAAGTAAAGCCTGCTAAAAAAACTGCGGCCAAGATTACCTTTTTCATATGTAGAAATTTATTTAATAATCATTTTTAAAAAAGCAATATCTATCGGTATTTTACCAATTTACTAC
>NZ_JBFRGA010000048.1:0-14132 GCF_052115105.1 Chryseobacterium sp. 2TAF14 | reverse complement strand
GCTGGGTAGAAGGCGCTGTTCCGCCTCCTCCTTGGTTTCCGCCGCCTTCAGACGGTATCGATGGAGTTCCACCCTCATCGTTACCTCCCACTGCTATGTCATTACATCTCCTTGTTACCGTAATTACCAGTACCGACTGGGTAGGTTCCGGGCATTTCCCCTCACTTAAAGGACCAAATTCTTCTCCATTGTGATGCATGCCACCGCTGCATGTCGTGTAGTAGGCATCCACATAATCATAGCAGACTACTCTTTCCATTACTTGTGGTGCATAAGTTCCGCTTTGTAGCAACTCTTTGGTTATTTTTCCTTTTAGATCTACCGTACTGCCTGCAAGCATCGTCTGCTTCTCCTGAGCGGTGAGGTTATAAGTAACCAGCTCTTCTTTCCAGCTTCCGTCTGATAAAGGGCTTAAGACAAGGTTCTCAACAGGAGCATTTTCAAGAGCATTTTCTCTGTCAATACGAAAGGTATAGGTATAAAAATCGGGGCCGTTTTCTATATAGATCACATTATCGGTATCGATAGAAACGCCGTTTCTGAATACAAGTTGAAAAACCTCCAAATTGGAGGCTTATTTTATGGGACTTTTGTCATTACAATATTATTAGGAATGTCTATTGACCAATCAAYTGGTGGATCTCCTGGTCGAACAAATCTTGCGCCTTCCATATTTCTTACTTCTGTTATCTTTATATGTGTTGGATTTATATATGAAATTTTTAATTCAATATTTTTATTTTTGTGCGTCATATTTACTCTTAGCTCATTAGGATTATTTTCATGAATACTTGTACTTGCAATAAATGATTTTTTTTGGTGCTCAAAATTGGTATTACTATGCATTGTAGTATCTTCTGTTATCAATCCATTTTTATATATTTTATGAAAACCTATTAAAATGTCAAAAGTATCTAGATCATCATAACCTAAAAGTTTTACATTATTTTCTTTTTTCATAATAAAAGTTATCCCATTGCTAATATCTCCCCATTTCCATGTTCCTGCAAATTTGTCTGCATTGGGGTCTTGGAAATGCTGAGCACAACAATTATTAAACATTATCATTAGAAATAGACTGCTTACAAAGTGTGTTATATTTTTCATTTAATTTAATTTTAATTACATGGTTTCGGATCTATTTTTCCATCTTTAATAACAAGCTCCTCCCAAGTGGTGGAATTGTTTGAGCCTTTCAATATCTTTAAGCCACTATTTTTTTCAGAAAGCAATTTTACAAATCCTAATTCATTAGCATTTGACAAATTATTTTGCTTAATATTATATTTTATATAAGTTGCTTGTCCATAAGCATCTACATATCCTTGATTAATTTGTCCATTAGGCAAAATAAATTTTTGTGCAAAAATATCGAATTTTGCAATATCATCAATCACAATCATATATTGGGTATTAGATGCTGTTACAAGACCTAAAATAAAAGTATTAGGGTCTTTTATGTTTCCATTTTTATAAAATCCAGACAATGTTGCAAGATCGGCAGGGGAAAATACTGATAGCAAACCTGTATAATGAGAATGCAGAAAGCCATCAATCTGCCCACTTATATTGAAAATGATTCCAGCTTGTCCTATTTCCCCTTCTATAGAAGCATTATTTATTTGTCCATTATTTTCTTGTAGGATTTCACCAAATTCTTTGGTAGAATTGGTTTTGGTTTTTAGGTTTTCAAAAAGAGCTTTTGTATCCTCGTGTTTTCCAACCTTTTTTATTTTTTCGCATGGTGTTTTAGGAGGATTAAATTCCAGATTCGGTAAAGTAGGTGTACTGGGATTACAGCCTTCGTTAGTTCCTAAAGTAGAATTCGGGTCTTCTGGCTGGGAAGGTATACTTCCTTCACAAGGCTGGTTTGGGATAATTCCTGTATTAGGATCTGTAGACCCTCCTCCGGGCGAATTTTCCGGTGTGGCAGCTCCACCACCAGGAGCAGTATCTTCTACCTCTTCACATACGTTCCATGTAAGGACGTATTGTTTAGGTTTCCCTTTAATGCAGGTACATTCTGAGGCATCATAATGCCCCGGATGACATGCACATGGTGTATAATAAATATAGGTTTCCCAGTGGCATTGGGTGGTGGTTTTAGAAAAAATTTGTCCGGAATAAGTTCCCGATGCAAGTTCGGTGGTTTGCACTTTTTCCTGAAGATTTACAAAGTCTCCGTTGATAAGCGCTTGTTTTTCTTGAGTGGTGAGGTTGTAAGATACTAAAAGTTCTCTGTAACTTCCGTCTGATAAAGGGCTTAAGACAAGGTTCTCAACAGGTGCATTTTCAAGTGCATTTTCTCTGTCAATACGAAAGGTATAGGTATAAAAATCGGGGCCATTTTCTATATAGATCACATTATCGGTATCGATAGAAACCCCGTTTCCGTAATTAACAATCTTACCTTGAGCATTAGTTTTAGAAATTGTCTTAATCTTCGCTTCAGCCTTATTAAGCTCGGTAACAAGCTTATCTTTATGCTTCGCTTCATCCAAAGAAGTCCTTTTCGAGGTAAGCTGAAATTTCGAGTTGTTGCTGTAAGTGGTTTCCTGCTCGGGAAGATGGTCTGTTCTGCAGGAGAAGATGGTAAGTGCGACCATAAGAATCAGGCAAAGCCTGAGGAATAGATTTTTTTTCATAAATCATTTGTTTTTTAGTGGGTTAAATATATAATTTTTTCTTAACTCTACAAATATGTGATAAATAATCTATACCACAATGCCCTATTTTTGATGCATGATTATTTTCGAAAAAAAATTTATATTTGCTGTACGCAAACAGTTTTAGTAATGAATACAAGCATAGGCAAAAGAATAAGAACGTACAGAGAAGAGAGAGGTTTTTCTCAGGAAGAGCTTGCAGAAAAGCTGCATATCTCACGCTCTACGTATCAGCGCATCGAAAACGGTGAAACCAATTCGTGGATCAACCATATCGAAAAGATCTGCACCTCGCTTAATGTGGAACTGGATGATATTCTGAAACCGGAAGAGGGTTATACGCAGATAAACAAAGAAAATACTTCGAATGAAAATTCAAGTAATAATATGATTCAAAATCAAACAAATAATTATCAAGCTTCGGATAAGCTGATCGAAAGTCTTAATGATCATATTGCTCTTCTTAAAGAAGAAAACCAAAGATTAAGAGAAGAAAACAGGCTTCTGAAGTCTCAAAAATAATTAAGAATACAAAAAACGCATCCCGGGAGATGCGTTTTGTATTTAAAAAGAGACAAAAAGAATAAAAAAAGACTCTTTTTATATCTCAGGAGACCCAAAAAGAGTGTCGGGAGATTCTTTTTGTATCAAATTAGTTTCAAAATATCATTAAAAAGACTCTTTCAGCATTTCCGTAATTGCTAAAAGAGTCTACAAACACATTTAAAACATTCTTTATTGCTTATCAGGGAAGTTTCTGCTTCCTCTTTTGCTAAACCTCTGGCTAAGGTCTTCGTAGATCGGTATTGCTGTAGCCACACCTTTGGAAGCCGCTTCTTTGGTGCTGCCATAATATAGCATCGATGCCGTAAGCGCTTCACTTCCCGCAAGGGTAACCGTATCGTTAAGATCTGAAGCAAGCTGCTCTGCAAGATTAAAGATCGGGCTAAGACCGCTTACCACCGCTTCGTCTTTCAGAAACTCTGCTTTATCCATGTAAGAAGGTGCAAATTCGGGATTGGTTTCAAGATAGCTTTTTACTTTCTGCACGGTAGCCACCGTTTTGTCTCCCATTTTGAAAAGAGATTTTCTATCGTCGACAGTAAGTGCCTGCAGATAAGGCGCTAAGAGGGTTTTGCATTCCTGAAGCTTTTGGTTTACTTCTGCCAATACGTTTTGTGGGATCTCCACACTGATTTGATTTTTTGTGCTCATCGTTTGTGTATTTTTTAAATTGTAAATCAAAAATAATAAAAAAACCGCAGTTTACAACTGCGGCTTACAATATTTTTTGAATAATAATCTTTTAATTAAGAAAAATAAGTARTCAACAAATAAGTACCTCCTGCAACAATTGCCGAAATAGGAATCGTTAAAACCCAAGCCCAAAGCAAGCTTACGGTAATTCCCCATCGTACTGCAGAGATTCTTTTGGTAAGACCTACCCCGATGATTGATCCGGTAATGGTATGTGTAGTAGAAACCGGGATCCCGAAGTGATCGGTAATGAAAAGCGTGATCGCTCCTGCTGTTTCTGCACTTACCCCTTCCAATGGTGTTACTTTTGTAATTTTGGTTCCCATTGTTTTGATGATTTTCCATCCGCCACTCATGGTTCCCAATGCAATGGCAATGAAGGATACCAACGGAACCCACATATAATGTTCTGAGAAATAGTTGAAACGTTCTGCCGGTATTATATTCAAATAAACAGGATCCTGAAGCATATTTACATGATAATAGATTAATGCCGCACCAATGATCCCCATTACTTTCTGGGCATCGTTAAGACCGTGACCCAGGCTGAATAAAGCCGAAGACGCAAGCTGAAGTCTTTTGAATGCCTTATCTGCTTTATGCGGGTTTGATTTTTTATATAATTGTACAATAATTAAAGTAATGATAATTGAAATGACCATCCCGATAACCGGAGCCAGGAATATGAATAGGAAAATAGGAATTACTTTGCTGAACTTCACAACATTTTGTGTTGTTACTTTCATCACCGCTTCCTTTATCGTGGCAAACATTCCCAAATCTGGCTGGCTTGCAACTACCTCGCGGTAATCCATCAGGAAAGCGTGCATTAATGCTGCTCCTAAAAAACCGCCGATCAAAGTGTGTGATGATGATGAAGGGATCCCAAACCACCATGTAAGAAGGTTCCAGGCAATCGCCGCAATAAGTCCTGAAAAGATTACTTCCAGCGTAATAAAGTTTTCGTTAACGGTTTTGGCAATCGTGTTACCGATTTTAAATTCTCCGATAATATAAGCCGCAATAAAGAATGCTGCAAAGTTCCATACTGCTGCCCAAAGTACCGCCTGAAAAGGGGTAAGAACTTTCGTAGAAACAATGGTTGCAATAGAGTTTGCCGCATCATGAAAACCGTTGATGTAATCGAAGATTAAAGCTAAAGCAATAATAACCGTAAGTAAAATAGGAAATTCCATTTCTGCTATATTGTTTTATGCGTATTTGATCATGATGTTCTCAATCGTATTGGCAACATCTTCTGCTTTATCGGTTACTACTTCAAGGTAATTTAATACTGATGAAATTTTAATAATATTAATGGCATCATTCGTTTCAAACAATTCTACCATAGAATTTGAAAGAAGATCATCTGCAATATTTTCTATAGAGTTTACTTTAATGCAAGCTTCTTTTACCTGCTCCATGTTTTTGAAACCTTTAAGGTTTTTCATGGCATTCTGAATCTCAAGACACGCTTTGTGAATCAGTAACGAGAAATCTGCGTAAGCCTTCATTAAAGGAGATTTGTAAAGGAAAATATATTTGGCAGATGCATAAATATAATCTGCAATATCATCTAAGCCTGTAGCTAAGGTGTGAATATCTTCACGATCGAAAGGTGTAATGAAGTTTTTCCCCAATTCAACGAAGATCTCGTGAGTAAGCTCATCATTTTTGTGCTCGTAGTCGCTCATCAATTTCAGCATAGAATCGTCATTCAGATCAAAATCTTTGATTCCGTGATTAAAATCGTTAGACATAGCAACCAGGTTATCTGTAACTTTTTCGAAAAGCACAAAGAAGATTTTATCTTTCGGTTGAAAAGCGTGGAAAATATTACCAATGCCCATTTTATAGTATTTATAAATTCGTGTGCAAATTTCTTAAAAAACCATATTACGTAAAAGCATCCCACGTTAATTTTTGTTCACATTGAAGTAATATTTGTTGACATAAAAAACCTATAGCAACCAGCAACTTTGTAGAAGCTTTAGATTCAATACTTTAAACACTTGTTTAAATAAAATCTAAATAAAAAAACCGGCAATAATGCCGGCTTAATCTATATGCTAAGAATAAGATTAGTTAGCTTCTTCAGCTCTCATATCTTTTCCTTTGAACTTCATTGATGAAATATTTCCTAAAAGCTCGCTTTTGAAAGATTTCTCAACTTCAAAGAATGAGAATTTTTCAAGGATCTCGATGTTACCTATTTCCGCTCTCTTGTTTCCTTTGCTTGAAGTTGCTTTGTTGATGATCTCTAAAACATCCAGTTTTTTCAAGTGGTCTTTTTTACCAAGGTTGAAGAAAAATCTGGTCATGTTTTCATCTCGCTGTCTAGGTTTTCCGCCACGATCTCTTCTGTCACCTCTATCACGGTCTCTTCCGCCTCTGTCACGGTCTCTACCTCTGTCACGATCTCTTCTGTCTCCTCTTCCGCCTCTGTCATCATCTCTGCTGCTCAGCTTCTGCTCCATAAGATCATGTCTGTCTTTGTAATACAAAGCAAGATCTTTTAACTGGAACTGAAGTAATTTGTGCACCAATTCTTCTTTTGTGAACGCTGAAAGATCAGGAATCAATGAATCATCAAATTCAAAGAAATCTTCGTGTACTTCAAATAAACTTTCAAAAACACCGCCAACCTGAGCTTTGATAATCTCTTCTCCTGTAGGAACTTTAGCTTCGTTGATTTCAATTTTAGTAACCGATTTGATCTGCTTTAGTTTTCTGCTTTCTTCAGGTTTAATTAAAGAAATAGAAATACCGTCTTTTCCGGCTCTACCTGTTCTACCACTTCTGTGAACGAATACTTCAGGATCATCCGGTAAAGAATAGTGAATAACGTGCGTTAAAGAATCTACGTCCAAACCTCTTGCAGCAACGTCTGTTGCGACCAAAATATTGATGTTTTTCAGTCTGAATTTCTTCATTACTGTATCTCTCTGCGCCTGAGAAAGATCACCGTGAAGAGCATCTGCTGCATAACCGTTCTGCATTAAGAAATCGGCAACTTCCTGAGTTTCCATTCTTGTTCTGCAGAAAATAATTGAGTATTGATTAGGGTTTGAATCGATCAGTCTCTTCAAAGCCTCTTTTTTCTGACGGTAACCAGCCACATAATATTCGTGCTTAATGTTCTTTTTAACTTCGTTAATAGAACCTACAGAAATACGGTGAGGTTTGGTTAAATAATTTTTTGAAATACGCTCCACTTCTTTGCTCATCGTAGCCGAGAACAAGAAAGTCTGTTTTGTTTCAGGAGTTTCTCTCATAATGGTTTCCAGCTCGTCTTTGAAACCCATTGAAAGCATCTCATCTGCTTCGTCTAAAACCAACCAGTGAATTGCCGAAAAGTCTAAAGCTTTTCTGTTAATCAAATCGATTACCCTTCCCGGAGTTCCCACAATAATCTGCGGTTTTTCCTTTAAAGAACGAATCTGATCCATAATACTGCTACCACCATACACCGCCGTAGATTTTACATTAGGCATATACTTGGTGTAGTTTTTAATGTCTTTAGCAATCTGAAGACATAATTCTCGTGTCGGACAAAGCACCAAAAATTGGATTTTGCGACTCGTATCGTCAATCATATCCAAAATCGGAAGCGAAAACGCTGCTGTTTTGCCTGTCCCTGTCTGCGCAAGTGCGATAAGATCGCGAATATCTGAAAGAATAAAAGGGATAGTCTGTTTTTGGATTTCTGTCGGGCTTTCATAACCCAGTTCGCCAATTGCCTTAAGAATATCAGGACTTAAATTGGTCTCCGTAAATAAATTCATTAAATATTATAAAATTTTTGCAAAGGTACAATTATTATTTGAATATTGAATTATATAATATTAACGAATTGATAATTTTATTTTAGAAAACCACAATCATTTTTATATTTAAACAAAAAAACTATAATTTTTTTATTTTTAATTTAAAAATTTTTCAACAATAATTACAATTACCAAATAATACATTTTATACACTGATAATTATGAATTAATGAAAACTTTTTAATGGTTTATTTTGAATAATAATATTTACATTTGATTAAAATTTAAAAAATGGCATCTCAGATTTCATCAAAAGTATTTGATTTTTTAAAACTTATTGATAAAAATAACAACCGCGAATGGTTTAATGACAACAAAAATCTTTTTACTGAAGCGCAGGCAGATTTTCAGGAATTCACAGAAGAGCTGATTGCAGAAATGGGAAAATTTGATGAAAACATTTTAAAACTTGACGCCAAAAAATCTTTGCTCAGAATCTACAGAGACACCAGGTTTTCAAAAGATAAAACACCATACAAAACCTATTTCGGGGCATCACTCGGAATGGGAAAAATGAACAGCAAAGCCGGTTTCTATCTTCATGTAGAACCCGGAAAATCTTTTTTAGGAAGCGGGATTTATCTTCCTGATGCTCCTATTTTAAAAGGAATAAGAAAAGAAGTTTCTCTTTTTAAAGACGATTTTTTAAAAGCAATTGACGATAAAGATTTCAAAAAATATTATGGTGAGCTCGATCCTGAACATAAGTTAAAAAATGTTCCTCAAGGTTTTGAAAAAGATGATCCGATGGCAGAATATTTAAAACTGAAAAGCTTCATAGGCGTGTACAATATTACCAATAAAGATCTTTCTGATAAAAATGCGGTGAAAAACATTTCAAAAATATTTGAAGCGGCAAAACCACTGAATGATTTCTTAGATACCTCGATTTCAAATATCCACAATTAAAAAAAAGAGAAACAAATACTGATAATCAACTCATTACAATTGATCTTTTTTAACAGCAATTTAACATTTTTCATTACCTTTGCTGGTCGTCAAATTTCCACACAATGTCTTTATACCAGCAACTCGCAGAAAAACTGCAGTACATTAGTCCGGGTTTTTATAAACAGAGATATTTTAAAAGTTTAAAAAATCTCACCAAAGAAAATTTTTCGGATCGTAATGTAGAGCCAGAGCTGGTTTGGATTAAAGAATATTTACAAAACGACGCCGTGATTTTTGATATCGGAGCCAACGTCGGAACGTTCCTTTATCAGTTTGAAAACAAGCTGAATCACAAAAACATTTACGCTTTTGAGCCCAATAAAAAGCTCAACATCAGGCTGAAAAGACTTTTCCCAACAATGAATATTTCTTCTGTGGCGCTTTCTGACGAAAATACAACCGCACAATTTAAAGTTCCGATTATTAAAGGAAAAATGGTTGCTTCGAGAGGGACTTTAAACACATCTTACAAAGAAAAAGACGAAGAAAACTCTTATACAGAAACCGTAGAAGTGGTAAAGCTGGATGATTGGGCGAAATCTAAAAACATCAAAAAAATAGATTTCATCAAGATCGATGTGGAAGGAAACGAAATGAAAACTCTTTTTGGAGGAAAAGAAAGCATCCAAAAATTCAGGCCTACTTTAATGGTTGAAATGGAACAGAGACACCACGACCAACCGATCTGGAGCGAGATTTCGGAAGTTGAAAGCTGGGGTTTTGAAGCGCATTATTTAAACAGAAAAAAATTCATTGTAGAAAAACTGACCGAAGAAATTTTACTGAAAAATATTACTGACGAAAAAAATAAAACCGACTACATCAACAATATTATTTTCCTTCCAAAAAACATTTAAAATATGAGTGTAGTAGCAAGACAGGGTTTTAAATATTCCATCATCGGGTACGTTGCGACGTTGATCGGGATGTTTTCGATTTTCATATTTACCAACGACCTCTTTTTTTACGGGAAACTAAGATATATCATGTCTGCTGCAGAAATGCTGGTTCCTTTTGTTGTTTTGGGGATTTCATATTCAAATGTGAAGTTTTTCGGGAAAGCCCATGAAGATGGCAAACATCAAAATATGTTGTCTCTTTCTCTGGCTTTTGTTTCTATTAATTTCATCGTATTTTTAGTTGTTTTTTTTCTCATTCCAATCTTTTTTCCTGAATTTACAAAAATGAAAATCTGGGAAAGCAAAAAATACATTCTCCCTCTGGTTTTAACACTTTCTTTATGTGCGATTTTCAACAGGTATATTTCCAATTACAAAAGAATTGTTGTTTCTAATATCTTCGATAATCTTTTGCCGAAATTAGCCAACTTAGGATCGTTCTGCCTGTTTTTTTATTTTCAGTTTTCAGAGCAGACTGCATTGGCATTTTTCTTCGGAATGTTTGCTTTAATGCTTACAGGATATATTTATTACACCAACAAGCTTGATAAAATACATCTCGATTTCAGCAGAGATTACTTTAAAAAAGACAATTTTTACAAAGAGTTTGCAGCCTATAGTTTCTTTGGATTTCTTGGAACTTTCGGAAATCACATGGCAATTAATAATTATATGATTGGTGAATTTATCGGTGAAGAAGAGATCGCAGTTTACAGCATTTTATTGGCTCTTATTTCATTGATTTCAATTCCGCAACTCGGCTTGTTTAATATTTCAGCACCCATTATCCGAAAAAATTTAGCTGATGGAGATATGAGAGAGCTCGACAGGTTTCATAAAAAAACATCATTAACGATCTATTTTTTAGGAGCCGTTTTGTTTGGATGCATCATGGTAGGTTTCCCTTATTTAACCTATTTTATGCCAAATAAAGGTGATTTACTGAGATTGTACCAACCTGTAATCTGGATTTGGGGTTCTGCCGTTTTAATGGATTTGGCTACCGGTTTTAACGGGAATATTATTTCGCTTTCAAGATACTACAAATTCAACATTATCGTGATGCTTTTACTGGCTGGTTTAACGATTGGTTTAAACTGGTATTTCATCAACAATACCGATCTTTCACTGATAGGAATCGCTCTATCAACCGCAATTTCGGTTACTCTTTACAATCTTATTAAGGTTATTTTCAACTATTTCGTGTTTAAGGTTTCACCTTTTTCCATTGAAATGATTTTTGTGTCGATTATCTGTACTTTAGCGATTACGGTGGCAATTGTTTTGCCCGTTTTTGAGAATAATTTCATCAATTTAATCTACAAACCTGCAGTTGTTTTGGCTTTGATATTCGTTGGAAATCATTTCACAAAAATATTTCCGATCGAAGATTATCTGAATGCAAAATTCTTTAAAAGTATTTTGAAATTTAAGTAAGCTTGTGAAGAAAATTTTCTAAATTTTCGAGGACAGTTTGCTTGCTGTATTCTTTCTGAAAATCATGTTGAATATTCTGCAGTTCGTAAAATTGCTCAATAACATTTTCTTTTTCGGCAACAATAAATTCAAGATTTGAAGTATAATTTGCAGGGAAAACAGCGATTTTTCCAAACTTAATTGTATCACCGATGTTTCCGGTCATTTTTGTTTTTCCGTACACTTCTTTCTGGCTGAAAAATTCGGTTTGTTGCTGAATCGGACACCACAAAACATCCGCTTTTTTCATCCACATTTCAAACTCTTCCTGAGAAACTCTTTCTGTAAAATATTTGATATTAAACTGATCAGAAATTTTCTCGATCGCATCAAGTTCCTCTCCTTTTGCTTTGCCTAAAAAAACAAATTCAATCCTTTCTGATCCMTCTGTTTTTTGAATTACATCTAAAACATGTTGATAATCACGTCTTTTTTGAGAAACTCCACCCGGAATAACAATTGTGAGTTTTTCATTCTTATTTTGAGTAAATTCTTTGGTATAAAAAAGCGGTAAAAACTGATATTCAGAAGACGAAAATTCTTTATCCAAAACCAAAAGCTGACCAGAATTTCTGTAAACTTTTGAAGCATAAAAAAGACCTTCCTTCCACCATAATTTCAATCGGTAAACAACATCTTCCCTGAAAACATTTTTGATTAAATCTAATTTGGAAGCCTTTGAAAAATTAAGATTATGAACAATGACAGCCGTTTTGTATTTAGAGGAAATGTTTAAAAAAGTATTGAAATACCGATGAACCGTTCCAATAATAATTAAATCATATTTCTTTGCTTTCAGTTGATCTAAAATCATCGAATTATCCGATAAAAAAATAGCTTCGTCATTGGTTTTTATCTGATTTTTAATTCTTTGTGAAAAATAATAATCCACAGAAAATTCTCTTGAATCATTCATTAAATCCATAAAATCCGCAGCAATTTCTGCGTGGGTATCAATTTCTATGTAAGCTATTTTTTTCAAAGTGAAATTTTAAGTTTTGGCTAAAGCCATTGTATTTATTCTATTTAAAAAACGGGCTAAAGCCCGTTCCTATTGAAATTTAAAATGAGTTACATTTTAAACCATTTCTTTTTAAACTGATTCCACCTTTGCTGATTAATCACTTTTTGTTCATCTTTTGAAATTTTCAACTCAAGATTGTGAGATTTGCATTTTTCGTACGAACCAATAATCTGAAACAGGAACGAAGGCGATTTTATTTTTGCAGCTTCTTTGGCTGCTGCAACATAAGTCAGAAAACGGTTTAAGCCTAAAAAATAAAAATACCTTCCATAATAATCGGCAGGTTTTATGGTATAATCTGCACCTTTCACCTTGATTAATTTTACGTGTAAATCGGGAAGCACGATTTCTTTCCAGCCTAAATTTTGCAGAAGAATCGCATCAATATTATCCCAGCCTAATGTTTCACGTAAACCTCCCATTTGAAGAAAACATTCTTTTCGGTAAGCTTTCATCGGACCGCGAACATGGTGTTTATTAGAATTTCCTTCGTAAACCCATTCTCCGTTTTTTTCGACATACAACAAACCTCCAACCAAGCCGTAATCAGGATTTTTTGTAAAAGAATCTGCGACCGTTTGCAGATAATTTTCAGAAAGAATAATATCTGAATCAAATTTGCAAATGATATCAAAATTTTTCAGATCCTGAGTTTCCAATCCTTTTTTGAATGCTGCCACAACTTTAGAACCCGGTTGATGCGCAGATTTTTGCAGATTGATGGTTTCAAATCTGGAATCCTGATCTGTATATTTTTTAATGACTTCTGAAGTTCTATCAGTAGAGCCATCATTTACCATTACCACTTTAAAATCTTTAAAACTTTGCTGTTGTAAAGAATCTAAAGTAAACGGAAGATTATTTTCCTCGTTGTGAGCAGGAATTATGACTAAAAATTTCAAAGCAAAATTATCAATGATGAATAACTTATAAATGATAGTTGACAAATGATGATTGATGCAAATCTAATGATTTAATTATATCATTTATCAATCATCATTTATCATTAATATTATTTATTGTGCGGTTTCAGCATATTTTTAGGATCAAGAATTTCGTCTAATTTTTCCTGAGAAAGTAAGTTTTGTTCCAGAACCAAATTGTAAACGCTTTTTCCGGTTTCCAAAGCTTCTTTTGCAATTTTTGTTGATTGTTTGTAGCCGATGTAAGGATTTAAAGCCGTTACAATCCCGATGCTGTGTCTTACCATATTCAGACAAACGTCTTTATTGGCAGTAATTCCGATTACACACTTTTCGCGAAGCGTTTCCAAAGCATTGCACAGGAAGTGAATATTTTCCATAATCGCATGCGAAAGAACAGGTTCCATTACGTTTAACTGTAATTGTCCGGCTTCAGCGGCAAAAGTTACGGTAAGATCATTTCCGATCACTTTAAAACAAACCTGATTGACCACTTCCGGAATCACAGGATTTACTTTTCCGGGCATAATTGATGAACCGGGCTGCATCGGCGGAAGATTAATTTCAGACAATCCCGCTCTTGGCCCGGAAGAAAGCAGTCTCAAATCGTTACATATCTTAGAAAGTTTTACCGCAAGACGCTTCATTGCTGAAGAATAAATCACATAAGAACCTGTATCCGGCGTTGCTTCTACCAAATCCGGAGCAGAAACAATCGGATAACCTGTAAGTTCAGCTAAATTTTTAGCACAAAGTGCAGCATAACCGATCGGTGCGTTGATTCCGGTACCGATTGCAGTTGCTCCCATATTCACTTCTACGAAAAGATTGGCGTTGTTATTCAGTTTTGAAATATCTTCTTCCAAAGTTGCTGCAAAAGCTTCAAACTCCTGTCCCATTGTCATCGGAACTGCGTCCTGAAGCTGCGTTCTTCCCATTTTAATAATATCGTGAAACTCTTTTCCTTTTTCACGGAAAGCCTCGACAATTCCTTCAAGTTTCTTCACTAAAGTTTCGTTCATATGCAACAATCCCATTTTGATTGCTGTAGGAGTTTCTTCACTAAAGTTTCGTTCATATGCAACAATCCCATTTTGATTGCTGTAGGA
>NZ_JBFRGA010000047.1:0-21064 GCF_052115105.1 Chryseobacterium sp. 2TAF14 | reverse complement strand
CTTACTAATTTCTAACATCTAACTTCTTACTTGTGAAGAAAAACAAAGCCTGTCTTTAATTTTTAGTTTGATGTAAGAACTTCTACGCTCGACAAACTTTTTCTTTTTCTTCGGAACTAATCTCATTTTAGTTATTTGAGATGGTTATGGGATTCAAACCCACTCAGCTTACGCAACGGTTTTGCAGACCGCCCCGACTCTTCCACTTCGGCGAACCATCGTTTTTATGAATAATCAGTAATGGGTAATGAGTAATTTTTCACCTTTATGATTATTCTTTTTTTATTAAAATTTTCATTAAAAAATTAAAGCCTGTCTTAATTTTTGTTTGATATAAGAACTCCTGCGCTTTGTCAAACTTTATTTTATCTAAAATTTATATTATGTTTAAAACTTTCATCTTTTATTTCCAGTTTCAAAGTGAGTTGAGAAAAAGCCTGTCTATATTATATCGTGTTTTTGGCGTAAAGATCTTCTGCTCTCGACAAGCCTTTTCTTTTTCTCTTTTGAAACAATTAACTTAGTGTGAATAGTGAATCGTCAATTTGCTTTGCTCGTCAATTTTTAAACTTACTTGCGTAGCAAAATTCACCTTTGACCATTCACTTTTCTTGTAATTTCGGCAGGACTCGAACCTTCAACCTTCGGCTTATGAAACCGATACTCTAACCCATTGAGCTACGAAATCGTTTTTATTTGTGAATAGTCGATCGTCAATTCGCTTTGCTCGTCAATTTTTTAAATTCACTTACGAAGTAAAATTCACTATTGACCATTCACTTTTTGCACTCCATAAGAGAATCGAACTCTTATCTACTGCTCGAAAGGCAGCCGTCCTAAACCATTAGACGAATGGAGCAAATGGTCTGGAAAATAGGATTCGAACCTATGACCTCCCGCGTCCAAGGCGGGTAAACAACCACCGTTATCTTTCCAGTTTTGCAGATTCACTTCAAATTCTTTCCGAGAGACAGTCGGATTTGAAAATTTCCGTGAATCTTTTCGGTTTATGTGAGAATCGAACTCGCAGTGCCCGAGAGACAGTCGGGAAGGTTAACCATTACCTCAATAAACCTTTATATTTGTGAATTGTGAATTGTCAATGCGCTTTGCTTGTCAATTTTTTTTTAAAATTTAATTTGTGAAACAAAATTCATCATTCACTTTTCACTTTTTTGTAATCCCAGAAAGACTCGAACTTTAAACCCCCGGTTTAAAAGACCGGTGCTCTAACCATTTGAGCTATGAGATTGTTTTATTGTGAATTGGCAATTGTCAATGCGCTTTACTTGTCAATTTTAAATTCACTTGTGAAACAAAATTCACCATTCACTTTTCACATTTTTGTAATCCCAGAAGGATTCGAACCTTCAACCTTCGACGTATCAGGTCGATGCTCCAACCAATTGAGCTATGAGATTGTTTTTTATTGTGAATAAGCAATCGTCAATTTGCTTTGCTTGTCAATCTAAAAATTCACTTACGAAATAAAATTCACCATTGACTATTCACATTTTTGGGTATCTCCGGGAATCGAACCCTGTTCTCCGGTGCCACAAACCGACGCTTTACCAAATAAGCTAGAGAAACCATAAAAAAAGCGCCTCTTTTCGGGAGGCGCTTTATATTTTTTGACGTGTCAGTTCATTAGCTGACCCATTTATATAAGCACCTTTTATCCACAAATTTACGATCAAGAAGAATAATACAAGCATATCCTTTTCTCATGGGCTCTTGTCCATGTACTCCTGAATATAAATTAGATATGTTATGTAATTGTTTCATTTTATTCTTGTTGTTTAAAACTGTTTTTTGAAAGATTAAAATCGTGTTGCTTTTAATTTTCGGTTGCAAAGTAAGGATGATTTTTTTTTAACTCGCAAATTTATTTTTCACTTAATTATTTGAAAATCAAATAATTATAACTAAAATTTAAAATAGAAAATTCCTGTCTGCAATATTTTTGCAGATGTCTTAAATACCTAAATGACTGTCTCTCATCGGGTTACTTATCACGCTTTATTTTCTTGTTAATTGTTCATTTTTGTTTAAATAATTTTCTCTTTTATTGTTATTTTTTTTCATTCTAAATAATTTCTATCCTAAAAAACACAAAAAACGCCCCGATTATCGAGGCGTTTCTGCAGTATTTTGGTTAAATTTTTACGAGTTTACAGTAAATAATTTTCAAAGCAAGCACATTTCGCCTCATCCGACAGCATCCATTCATATCCGAACGATCCCTTTACTACAGGGCGATCGCATAGATTTAAACTGATATGTGCTCTTTGTATTGTCATAATTTTACTGAGGCAAAGATAAATGTTTTTCTTAAAAGTTTTTTATTTTGTCGTTGCAAACCAAAGGTGAAGTAATCTATTTTGGATAATTTACTTTGAGATTGCTTCGTCACTTTGCTCCTCGCAATGACGAGGAAAAATCAATTTCTAAACATCTTGTTTCTTCCCGTTTTGTATCTCGAAATATCTTTCAAAATCACCTCATCTTTTGGATTGAAATGTTTCAGTTCATTGATAATTGAAGAATGTTTTTCTACATTTTCAGCAATGATTTCGTAGGCAATATTTCTTGTGATTTCCTGTAATTTTACATCTTTTTTAAATTCATGTTTCATTGCTTCCAGATAAGTCAGCTTCTTTTCGTAAGGAGTTTTTATGTATAAATCCTGAATTTTATGATTCAGATCATCAACGTTATTGATATTCACAAAATAATTATTAAGACAATTGAATGCGTCTTTAT
This sequence comes from Chryseobacterium sp. 2TAF14, assembly GCF_052115105.1. Classification (NCBI taxonomy): domain Bacteria; kingdom Pseudomonadati; phylum Bacteroidota; class Flavobacteriia; order Flavobacteriales; family Weeksellaceae; genus Chryseobacterium; species Chryseobacterium sp. 2TAF14. The sequence continues at coordinate 18,301 of NZ_JBFRGA010000047.1, read as the reverse complement.
TTTCTTCCCACCCCTGAAGTAAAATTTTCTGCGCCTCTTCCGGAACATCCATTTTTTTTCGGTAAATAAGAGAAGCTTTTACCATCTGATCATTGCTTACATAATCATCAACCACCATTTGGTAATAAGAATTCGCATTTTTGGTATCGTTAATCTGCATGTAAAGATCGCCTACTTTTTCTTTTTGCTCAAGCTCTTTGTACAACTCAATCGATTTTTGATATTGCCTGGCTTTTTCAAAACAGGATGCTGCTTCCGATTTATTTTTGAGTTTTTTAAGATAAATCACAGCGGCTTCATTGTACAAACCGCCGTCTTCAAGCGTTTTTGCACCACGATAATTATCGTTCAGCAAATTCATATATACTTTTGCAGCTCTTGTAAAATCTTTTTCGGCAATGTATTTTTCTGCCAATTCTTCGTATTTATTTCTGATCCTGTCAAATAATGAGTTCTCAAGATAAAAATTTCCTCCGTTAGATTTTCTTCCTGATGAATTTCCCGATTTTTCTTTACTTTCCAGAGCAATCACCACAAAAAATATGATCGCCAAAACAATAATGAAAATTACAAGATTTCCGATCACGCTCCAAAATGTTTTCTGAAAAAATTCAGCAAAAATTGCAATGATTTTAATCAACGCCAAAACCACAAGTGCTCTTAAAAACTTATCAATAAACTTCTGCTTATTCATTATCTTCAGATTTTAAAATGGTTTTATCTTCCCGGAAAAGCCTGTACAAAAGCAGTGCTACACAAATTATCAAAGCCCAGACAAACCAGTTGTAACCAAACATTTCGATGACCGGATAAAAAATATAGCTCAGCAACACGATCAAAATAACGATAAGAAAAATTTTGATATCGATAGGAATATTTTCGCCACCAAAATGTATTTTTTTATCTTTAAAAACAAACGAATATAATCCTACAGCGCCCGTCATTAAAACAATCAACCAAAAAATTTCTGATACCGAAACATCTTTTAACTTATCATCTGCGCTGCTGTTATTTTTTTCAAGATAARCCTGGGAATTTTCATCCATTTCTGAAACCGGCAGCTCAATTGTTCCGTAAAGTTTGCCTAAAGAATCTGCCATCAGAATCTGTTTTTTATTCAGCACTTTTTTCACGACACCTTTATCGGCAGGAATTCCGTTTCCTTCTTTTTTGATGGAATCTGCTATTTTTTGCTGCAGTTTTTCTGTATTTTCGGTAATTACTTTTACAATCTTTTTATTGTAAATCGTTTTGAGGGAATCTTTGGTTTTGGCTTCATCAAATCTGTATTTTTCTACATCTTTTTCTACTTCAGACATCGATTTCCCTCTTGAATATTTTGAGTTGGCAAGTGCAAAATCATTCATCAATTTTCCTCTTCGTTTTCTGTAAATAGAATCAATTTTTATATCGATATCGGTAATGCCGGATTTGAACGCTAAAACCTTCCCGATTTCGCTTGCCTGTTGAGCTTTTCCTGAACTCAGATGTTCATCGGATTTATCTTTAGTAAACTGAAAACCGATTCTGGCTGCTGCAATTAAAATGATAAAAACCCAAAATACCCAACGGTAATTTCCCGAACCCGAACTTTCACCTGAAGAATCGCCGCTTCTGCTAAAAAAGTTTTGAAACCAGTTTCCAAATTTGAATTTACCAAAACCGTCTCCTCTTGAAGTTCCCATTATATCTAGCGGAACACCCAATTCTACGGCTCTTTCAGGATATTTTTCAATGTATTTTAAATATTTTTCGATTTCTTTTTTATTTCCTGCCATTACTTTTTTCATATCAAAAGGCAGGTTTTTCATCCATTCTTCTTCTGTTTGCGGTTTTTGAAGCGCTTCCATCACCTGGTCATCATCCATTTCCACCATAAAACTTTTTATTTCGGCAGGAATTTGTACACCATTTGATGGTTTTCGAATCTTATCTTCTGCTTGTTTCGGATTATTAATTAATGAAATCCAGTCGATTTCCTCGTTTAATTTTACTAACCCAAATTCAGGATGCATGACCAGAAATTCAGCATTGATGTTTTGCCAATCTTCAGGATTTATTTTAGGATAAAAAATAGTGTTTTCAGGGATGAAAAATTTGTCTTCAACACATTGAAAATAAGCATTTTTCCCAATTTCTGAAGGGGCAAAATTTTTAAAAATCAAAAAGCAACCGTACAAAACATTCGGCTCGTTGGAAGGAATAGGAAATGACTGAACTTCGTTTAAATCTATTCCTAAAATTTCCATTTCATTAAACCAGATCAATGGTGAAGAACCTTTAATTAAAAGCCCTTTTTTAGGATAATTATTTTTCGGAAAAGGTTTAATTCTCAGTTCCATATTCTACAATTTGATGAATAAACGGTTCGATATATTCCAAAATCATGTCTTCCATTTTTCTTATTTTCAGCAAAGTGGTTTCGGGCAAATAATATTCTGAACCTCCGAATTCGGTATAGCTAGCCAAAGCTAAATATTCAGTTTCTGTTGATGGAATATAAAATTCCGGAATGTTTTGATTACTACTTTTAAAAGTCAACATTCCTCGAGAATCTGTAATAATTTCGCTGCCTTCAGAAAAAGTAAACCTGTTTTTATTTTGCTGGGCAAAAATTTTTATTGGATATTTATTTCTATAAAAGACTAATGAATTATCATAATTCTTAGTCAATTCATTATTAGAAATCACTAAACCAAATTCAGTGTTGATACCTACATTGTTGAAATTATTTAAAATTTCAACACCAATATTATTCAGTTTATTGAGCTCAGTTTCAACTTTTGAACTGTTTTTATCCATTTCATTAATCTTATCGAAAGTTTCTTCTAAAAAAATATCACCATCAATGTTTATCCTATAATTGTAAGGAATTTCAATTTGGTGTAAATAAAAATTTTTATCAAAATAGATCAATTTATGCTGATGAGGAATTTTATGCCCCGACAAATTTAGTTCTGAATATTCTTTTGTATTTAAATTTAATTTTGAAATTAGTTTTTTATCTGGTTGATAATGACATAAAATAAATTGTTGTTGCTTGTTTTTGGCTAAAGCAAATTGACCTTTTGGTCTTACCGAAATATTTTCAAACAAAACCTCACAACCGCGATGAATTTTATACTGATCGTAATAATTTTTATTATAATAATTGTCTGATAAATAGGTTTTAAGCAATTGTTTTTTTGAACTTAAAATAAAAAATTCACCCTCATATAAAAATGTTGCAATTCTATTTTTTGAGATTGGGAATAAAATAGGATAATTCAATGGAACATCAGCTTTTTTACTTTTCAACGATTTATTATTTTTCCCTTTTTGGTTTCTCTTTGGCGGATTTGCCCACAATTCTTTCAGCGGTAAAGCAATTTTTTGAATGTGCTTTCTTGTTCCTTTATGATGTTTGTAAAAATTCAGTTCGCCTTCTGCAGACGTTGCCACCAAAAATTTCAGGCGATCTCTGTTTTCGTGAATGACTTTCTGTAGCTTTTGATTTTCTAAATTTTCCTGATGGGTAATGAAAAAAATCTCAAGATCTTTCTCGGTATGCTCTTCACTGAGAAATTTTTCCAATGATTGAGAAACTTCCAACACCGGACTTACGATATTGAGATGATCAATCACCTCCTCCACTTGATCAAGTTTGATTGGAATTGAATCTTGCCCTAAAGCAAAAACCTTACATTCAGAATGTGCTTTTGGATGTTTGATGACCGCAATTGCCGATGCAAACGCCAAAACTTTCGGAGTTCCCCAGTTTTTCAGGGAAGTATCTATTAAAATAATTCTTTCAAAAACATTTTCTTCAGGCGGAATTTCACGCTGAATGTATAAAGCTTCATTATTTGCAACGCGGTTCATAAAAACCTCGTCTTCATTGGCAAATTCAGACAAAAGCATTCTGCTGAAATCGCCTTTATTGGTCATATCCGAAACTCCGCCAATCGGCTGTTCACCGGGAGAAAGATGCCGCATCGAAATTTTCAGTCCGCTCCAGATTCTTTTAATTAAGCTTCCGACCTGGAAAGTTTTTGGCTCTTCGATGAGTTCCTGAATGAAATCTTTGTTGGTTTCGACGGTGGTTTCTTCTTCCACAACCTCATCTTCCAGATCAACAATTTCTCCAAAACCCTTCATTGCATCAATAATAGATTCGGTGGTAGAAAACTTTCTGTTGATATATGCTAATGTTCGAATATCTTTTCTAAATATCTCATAATTAAAGTTTCGTTTATTCGTACATTCTTCGATAATACTAGGTTTCTTAATGTATCTATCATATAACTGTTCTGCATTTTTATAAGAAACTCCAATTCTATTCTCGGAAAAGACAGTTAATAAAAGTGTAATTTTATTCTGTTTTATCGTGTATTTTTCTGGCAAATTATATAGCTTTTTGAGAAGTTCTATCGCTTCTGCCAACAACTCTTTAGTTTCTGTTCGTTCAACATAACGATTAAGTTCAGAAAACAGCGATTCAATATCAGCAAATTTATCCTGAGTTACATATAAAACTAATAATAATGAACCAAACGGAGGCCAACCTTGTAATTGGATTTCTTTTAAAATTTCAATAATATACGGGCGATAAGCAACCGTTGTCATTACATTTGGGAAGTAGATAATACTAAGTTCAGAAAGATGATCATCAGTCCTCCATTCCCAAAAATAATTGTCGTATGATTGGAAATATTCGTTTAACTCCATTCTTTAGATTTTTCAGTCAGACGAAATGAGCTTACAGATAGTTTTCTGAAATTTTCTTTTTTGATATTTAAAACACTTCCGTTTTCGCTCCATAAAAGCCAATCCTCATTACATTCATTATATTTTCTTTGCAATAAAGAACTCATATTTTTAAATTCAAAATCGAAACCTGTTGGTATAAGATGATCATCTTTCAGCCAAAAAGTTTTTCCGGGAAAGCTTAATAATGGACTTCCTATAAATAATGCGTTATCGTTAATGGCAATCCAATCCACTTTTTCTAATTTGAATTTTGGGATGGTAATAATTGCTTCTTTAATTTCAGAAATCGGGCAGAGCAAAGCGATTGCAGGCTGTTCTTCTTCGCTAGGTTTTAATTTAATCTCAACCTTTTCTTCAATACCAAAAAAATTGTTATTTGAAATAGGAAAAGTAAGCTTTAAAGCTTTATCAATCGGATTCCACAACAAAGCAGTTCGCATTTTTTTACTCGGAACCAATGCATCTTTTCGGAACAAAAGTCCGTCTCTTAATTCATACAAAATAAAATTCGGCAACTGCTGAATTTCCGACGAGGCAGCCTGCTCATCGGTAAAACCTTTCAGCCAGATTGTTTCTTCATCTATTGCGATCTGAACGTTTTTCCAGTCACGAATTGCACCTAAAAAATCTTCATCAGCAAGCGGAATTTCAGCCCAGAAAGCTTTTATACTGTTTGAAGAATTTTCTGCCATAAACTTTCTATTTCCTTTTGAATGTATTGCTTTTGTTCAGGATTTCTAATCCAGTCACAACGGGTTTGGAGAAACCTCAATTTATCTTTTATTACATTTTGCTCTTCAAAACTCAATGCTCCGCTGTTCCATTTTTCGATGAGGATTTTTACATCTTTCATCACTTCTTCCGGATTGGGAATTTTATTTTGAAAAGCTTGCGGATGAGATTTCGGATGGTCGTCTTTTTCAATCGTTCTGTTGATAATTCCTTCCAGAATTTCGATCTGTTCTTCGATGTCCCAAATATGTTTCAGCACCCATAAATCTGAAAGAATCGCTTCATTTCTACCACAAATTAAAGCACTTGCCGCAATCAGATTTTGCAGTTTCACAGCTCTACGGTCGGAAATTGCAATTCCTGTATTTCTAAGATTGATGATCGTATTTAAGTAAACTTCATAAATAGGCTTCAGATCGATACTTTTACACAAATTCTGAAGTTCTCTTATTTCATCTGAAAAGATTTCAGGAGTTTCTGTTTCTGCAATATTTTCAAGTTTTCTTCCTGCTAAAAGTACCTGTTGAAGAAGATCAGGGTTCACATTATTAACATTTATTCTGATCAAAAAACGGTCGAATAATGCATTCAGCGCTTCATCTTCCGGAAGAACGTTACTCGCCCCAACAAACATCAAAGCGGGAAGTTTTCTGGTTTCTTTTCCTCTTTTGAAAATCTTTTCGTTTAAAGCCATCAAAAGGGAATTTAAGATTGCGGAATTGGCATTGAAAATTTCATCCAGAAAAACCATCGATGCTTCAGGCATCATTCCTTCTGTGTTGGTTAACAATTCTCCTTCTTTTAATTTTCTGATATCAAAAGGACCGAAAATTTCGTTTGGTTCGGTGAAACGTGTTAAAAGATACTCAAAGTTTTTACCGTCTGTTACGGTACTTGCCAAAGTTCTTACAATCGCCGATTTTGCGGTTCCGGGAGGACCATACAAAAATGCATTTTCTCTTGCCAGCAAACAGATTCCGAGCAAATCTACAACATCATTTTTCCCGACAAAAGTGTCTTTTACAAAGGCGAGAATTTTGTTTAATTTTTCTATGTTTTGAGTCATTTGTTTTTTTTATTTTTTTAACGCAAAGAGCGCAAAGTTTTTTTTTAAATGTTTGAAAATATTTTTCGTTCGCAAAGGCGTTTCACTCAGCAAAGAAAAACAAGTTTTTTAATCATTAATTTTCTTTAATTCTTTCCAAAAAACATCTTTATACATCCCAAATTCTGCAACCAACAATTGATTGATATAAGGAATTTCTGCCAACTTATAGGCTTTCTTTTCAACGATTCTTTCAAGATATAATTTTCGGTAGGTTTTGTCTTCTAATTCTTTTTCCCAACTGATCTTTTCAAGATTTAAATCTAATCCAATTCCTGAATAATGAAACTGATATAAAATATTTTCCAGTATTATAACTAAAGGATCGGTAGAATCTGTAACCTGAAGCGCAACAAGCAACTGCGGTAAAAATCTCAACGATAAATCTGCAGATAAAATTGCGGAAACAGTTTTTTCACCTTGATATTGCGGGATCAGTTTTTCTAAATCTTTCGCCGTATCTTTTCTTATTAAGTACAATTGGGCACTGTGATACAAAATTTTCCCCGCCCAAATGGCAGCTTCTTTATTGAATGCAACCTGGTCAGATAAAAATTCTAATCTTTCTTTTTCAAATTCAGATTGGAAAAAATCTTCCGCTTCTTTTTCATCTTTTTCAGATAATGTCTTAAGGTCTGAAAAAACAGTGAGTGCGCCTTCTTTTCTGAGAAGAAATAAAGTTTCTAAAAACGGGGATTTATTTTCCATTATCTAACAAAAATAGAATTATTTTCTTTAATTATTTATGAATTTCAAAAAACTGAAATAAGAATTTTATTCTTCAAAAACGAATACATTAAAATGTCATCACCAAAACAACAATTTACATTTTCCTTTTTAAAAGAGCTGGTTTCAAAAGAGAAACATACGTAATGCTAATGAAGAATTGGAGAATTTATAGTAAATTTATATTAAAATGAATTTCTTATCCTAAATCAATGAATCGGAGATCATTCTAACCTTAGATTTGCAATAATAAATAACAACAAAAAATACATACAATGGCTACAAAATGGAATTTAGACCCAGCGCACAGTGAAATTACTTTTAAAGTAAAACACATGATGATTTCAAATATCAAAGGTAACTTTACCAACTTCAATGCAGAAATCGAAGCTGAAGACGATACTTTTGCCAATGCAAAAACTACCGCTACAATTCATGTAGATTCTATTTCTACTCACAATACAGACAGAGATAATCACCTGAAATCTGCAGAATTTTTCAATGCAGAAGCTAACCCGACGATTACTTTTGAGTCTAATGCTCTTAATAATTCTGTTACCGGAAATCTTACTGTAAACGGAGTGACGAAACCAATTACTTTGGATGTAGATTTCGGAGGAATCAACGTAGATCCTTGGGGAAATACAAAAGCGGGTTTTTCTTTTGAAGGAAAAATCAACAGAAAAGATTTTGGTCTTAACTGGAATGCAGCTCTTGAAGCAGGTGGTGTAATGGTAAGCGATGAAGTGAAAATTGCAGGTGAATTGCAGTTTGTAAAACAAGCTTAATTTTAAAATAAATTTCTGGAAGCCACGAAGCGTGGAATAATGAAATAATTAGTTTTTTAAATCAGAAGGTTCAGGGATTATTATTTAACCTTGAACCTTTTTTAATCTAAAAAAAATGAATCTCATCGATTTACAGAACATCAGCAGCCAGTTTAAAAATTCGCAGAAAATGCCGGTCCTTTTTCTTGGTCATGGTTCTCCGATGAACGCTATTGAAGAAAATCAGTTTGTACAGGGTTTTAGAAATGTGGCGAATGAAATTCCGAAACCTAATGCAATTTTGTGTATTTCTGCACACTGGTTCACGCATGGAACAAAAGTTACTGCGATGGATATGCCCAAAACGATTCATGATTTTGGTGGTTTCCCGCAAGCTTTGTTTGATGTACAATATCCTGCTCCCGGAAATCCTGAATTAGCACACGAAATTGCAGAAATTCTGAATCCAATCGTTGAAGAAGATTACAATTGGGGACTCGATCATGGAGCCTGGTCTGTAATCAAGCATATGTATCCAAATGCCGATATTCCGGTGATTCAGTTGAGTATTGACTATACAAAACCACCTCAATATCATTTTGATCTGGCTAAAAAATTAGAAAAATTAAGAGAAAAAGGGATTTTAATTATTGGTAGCGGAAATATTGTTCATAATCTAAGATTAATTGACTGGCGAAATATCGACACTGTCGGAGCGGGTTGGGACTGGGCAATTGAAGCCAGAGAAAAAACCAACAACTGGCTTTTGGACGGAAATTTTCAGCATCTGATTGATTATCAAAAACAAGGAACTTCGCTGCAATACGCCATTCCCACACCTGATCATTATTTACCGTTGATCTATTCTTTAGGTTTAAAAAATAAATCTGAAGATCTGGTTTTATTTAATGATGATTTAATTGGTGGTTCGCTGAGTATGACGAGTGTGAAAATCGGGTGAAAAAAATTTATTTATTCAAATTAGAGCAAAAAAAAATCGGAAGATAAAATCCTCCGATTATAATATGTAAGTGTTACAATTAGATTCTTGTAATAGAAACTACATGTGGTACACCTTCAATTGGGCTGTAAATTTCTACGATTGCTTCCCAAACCACTTGTGAAGGCGGCATAGATGCAGAACACTTGTAACGGTAGTTAGTTCCGTTTACCAACTGTGTAGATACAAGTTGTGGTGTATATTTTACCCCTACGAATCCTTTCATTGCTTCGTCAAATACTTTTTGATCTTCTGGTGTAAGAGCGTGATACGCTGTCCATCCTCCTACTAATGATTCTTGTGCTGTTGTCATGATTAATATTTTTGGTTTCCTACTCTTGTGGCTTTTCGGATTTCGCCCCGTTTATAATGGTTTCTGGTCTCCATGGTTAAAGTTTTTATACAGGTTATTTTATTAAATGTTATTGAAACCTAGATTAAACATCAATATTATCTTCTAAAACTTTCCTGTATTGGTTTGTGATCACATGACAAAGCTACTACAGATAAAATGTATTTAATAGCGTATAAATACGTATTTTTAGTTTTAAGTATAATTACTAAATACTTTATTTTAATTAAATTTCACAAACATATATAACAAGTGCGTAATAATAAAAAAAATTTTTCATATTTATTTAGTTAATTTTGCTAAACTTCAGAGATAAAACATATCATTAATGATTGAAATGGTAAAACTTTTTTTAAAGAAGATAAATTCTTTCAGCCCCATACAAAAAAATTTCCCTTTAGATTACATCATTCCTGTTTATCACTGTGTTGCAGATACACATTTGCCACACCTTAAGCATATTATAAATTATAAAAACAGTCTGGAGTTTGAAAAAGATTTAGACTATATGTCTACTCGGTTTGAATTTGTGGACTTGCAGGCATTTATAAAAAATCATGATAAAAAAAGGAATAAACCATATGCTTTACTAACATTTGATGATGGATATATTGAATTCAGAGACATTATAGCACCTATTTTATTAAGAAAAGGTATTTATGCTATAAATTATATAAATCCTGCATTTATAAAAAATGATGATATGATGTTTAGATTAAAAGTAAGCCTTATTATAGAAAAAATTCTAAGTGAAAATTTTATAGCATCAGATTCATTAGTAAATTTTCTTATGTTACCTAATGCTTCTAAAAAAGATTTAATTGCAAAAGTTAAAGCCATATCATATACAAACCGACATCTTTTAAATCAAATAAGCGTTTATATTGATTTAAGTTTTGATGATTATTTAGAAAACAATAAAATATACCTTAATATTGATGATTTACGATATCTGCAAGATAAAGGTTTTGATATCTCAGCACACTCTTGGGATCATCCATATTTAACAGAACTATCTATTAATGATCAAATCAAAAATATTCAACAATCTATAGACTTTATGTCTGGACATGGGTTTAGCAATGAGTCTATAGCATTTCCATTTACCGATTTCGGTTTAAAAACATCCCTATTTGATAGGCTCTTTAAAGATAACGAAACCCTTAAATTTACTTTAGGCACTGCAGGTTTAAAATTTGACAGTGTAGTTAAAAATTTACAACGCATTCCAATGGAAAATGGTTTTTCTGCATCTGATGAAATCAACTTTGAGAGCAATTACTTTAATTTGAAAAAAATTTTTAATAAAAATCAAATTATTAGAATATGATTGTTTTAAAACTTCTTAACAAAACCGCTTTACTCAACTTTATAAATTCAAAAGAATTTCATGATTTACCTTTTCTGCCCATATCATATCACAGAGCAGTTTCTCATATAAACAATCCACATGTAAATGATAATGATACAATTCTGATTCTAGCTTATTATGAAAATAAATTAGCAGGTTATATCGGAATTTTAGCAGATCATATGCAGATTAGTAATGAATCTGTAAAGGTCGGTTGGCTGAGTACGCTCTTTGTACATCCCGATTACCGTGGAAAAAAAATTGCCCAGATGCTACTTAAAGAAGCTTGTAATCTATGATTACAAGTCATCCTTGGATTTTAAATGGTACCAAAAACAATAATTATCTGTTCTCAGATTTTGACAAAAGTTTTAAAAATATATTTCTTAAAATTTACGATCTTAATAATTTAGATACTGTTTTAATGCTTACAGTACGCAATCAAAAAGCAGTTTTACAGTTTGTTTATGGAAATAAAAACAATACTAAAATAGCTGAAGTTATGATGATTTTCCTGAGTAAATTTAGAATCACAAATATTATAATCTATGATAATGAAATCAATAAAAAATTAGAAAAGAAAAATTTCTTATTCGTGAAAGAAAGAAACAGGAATTTTATGATTCATAAAAATCTAGCTGCCATCCTACCTAAAGACTTCAAATTTGACGTTTCAGCCGGAGATGGTGATTCTGTTTTCACATAAAGTAGGTATTATTGATCATTGTTGATAGGAGAATATTTTAAAAAGTAGCGCCATTTCTTATGACACTACTTTTTTAAAATTTATTTTTCTTATTTTGATATTGTAAAATCTATTGTACAGCTTGTAAAACATTAATATTTCCATATCCATAATCTGCATTTTTTGTTGGATAATATGTTGCAGACTGTCTCATTTTATTTAAAACCTGATCTCTCGTCCATGATGGATTTTTAGACCAAACCAAAGCTGCAATTCCCGCTGTGGAAGCCGTTGCTACAGAAGAACCGCCCACATAATCGGTTTGCCCGTTGTAATAACTTAAAACAGGAATATTATTTCCCGAAGCTCTTTCCATCTGATAAGTAAAATCAATCTCACTTCCTGAATGGCAAACATCACACTTTTGGTTCGATGTATTTTCTTTTACTCCGGTAATTGCCTGAGTTTCGGGCATCCAAGCCGGGAAAATTACACCTACAAAAGTTGTGAAGCTTGTTGAAGTTCCGCCTGCACAAAAAATCAGTTTTCCTTTAGAATAAGCATATTYTACACCGTCTTCAATTTTTCCAACCGAGAAAATATGTCCCATTGACATTGAAATAATTTTTACACTTGCAGTATTTCCGAGATTTGTAAAGGCTATTTTCACACCTTCCTGCTCATGATAACCATCTAAAACAACGTTTGAAGCGGCACGATAAGAAATCAGATTTGCATTATAAGCCACACCAACAGGCTGTCCCTGGTTATTTCTCGGAGCCGCCATTGCAGAAGCCATGCTCGTTCCGTGACCGCATTTATCATCAGCTCCGTCATAACCGGAACTCCACGGCCAAACCGAATCTACGTAAACTCCGTTTTTACTTATTGTTCTTCCCGAAGATGAGCCGTTATTAAAACTTCCGCTCAATAAACTTTGGTTAAAAGAAACTCCCGAATCGATCAATCCGATGGTAACTCCGGCTCCGGTGCTGTAATTCCATGCGCTGGTAATATTGTGTTTGGCAAATGACCAGGGCGCTTTTGCATTCGGGGAAACTGTAGTGTAATCTGATGCATTTAAAGAGGTAGATTCAAGACCGCAACCAGAAGAACTTCCGCTAGATTTTGCTGCAACACCATTAATTTTATTTTCATTTTCAAAATAACGGTAATCTGCAGGCTCAAAATAACGGATCGATTTTAATTTTCGCAAGGCAATTACGGTTTCCTGCTTTTCGATATAAACATCTATCTGATTTAAAAACTCGTCGGAAGCTAACAATATTCTTTCATTTTTCCCTTCATATTGTTGAATAACATCTAAAATTTCTTGTTGCAAAGCTTCAGAATTAGAAGATTTGCTTCTGTCAAAATCATCTTTTGAATTTCCGAAACCTATAGAAGCAATTTTATTTCCCTGAACAATTCCGCTCCACAGAAAATGGGAAGAAGATTCGTTCCATGAGAATCTGCCTTTCGTTTTAATAGTCTGGTTAATTTGCTCATTAATTTGTCTTGCGCTTAACGGATCTGTCTGTACAATTTCTGCTTCAACAGCATTGGTCTGCATTTCTTCTCTGGAACATGAACTTAGCGCAAAAACTGCGAGTACATAAAATACACATTTTTTCATAGTTAAAGATTTTAAATTTGGTATTCACAAGATATTAATTTCTAATAATATAGAAATATTAAAAAATTTATTTCTCAATGAATTGCTATGCTGTAAATATTGAATGTTGATCGCAATTTCAGATTTTAATTTGTTGCTGTGTTGTAATAAACAAGAGATGAACAATCTTAAATTTAGGCCTATTCATTTAAATAAATATAAAAACCCATTCTTTAAAGTTATTCTAAAATGCTACACTTATCTGAACTTGTTTTCGTAAATTTGTGTTTGAAATTTTTTACTAGATGAAAGAGAGTGCTGTAAAAAAAATTGCAGTTCTTACCTCGGGAGGCGATTCTCCGGGTATGAACGCAGCATTAAGGGCGGTGGTAAGAACCGCAAATTATTATAATATCGAATGTTACGGAGTAAGAGAAGGTTACAATGGTCTTATCCACGGTGATTACCTTAAAATGGGACCTCGTTCCGTAAAAAATATAATCAATCAGGGTGGTACGATTCTTAAATCTGCCCGTTCAATGGAGTTTAAAACCGAAGAAGGCCGTAAAAAAGCTTTTGAAAACTGTCAGAAATTAGGAATTGACGGTCTGGTTTGTATTGGCGGAGACGGAACTTTCACCGGTGCTAAAATCTTCAATGAAGAATACGGCATCAGAGTAATTGGTGTACCGGGAACCATCGACAACGATATTTTCGGAACTGATAATACGATCGGATACGATACTGCTTTGAATACCGCAATGGATGCCATTGACAAAATCCGTGATACGGCAACTTCCCACAACAGAGTTTTCTTTGTAGAGGTGATGGGTCGTGATGCAGGATTTATTGCTTTAAACAGTGGTTTGGCAACCGGAGCTCTGGATATTTTGATACCTGAAAGAAAAGACAGCATCGAAGATTTGTTTGAAAAATTCAAAAATGCTGAAAAAACAGGTAAAGCTTCAAGCATCGTGGTTGTTGCAGAAGGTGAAAAATTAGCCAACGTTTACGAATTAGCTGAAAAAACAAAAGCAGAATTCCCGGATTACGATATTCGTGTAGCCGTTTTGGGACACATGCAGAGAGGAGGTTCGCCAAGCTGTGCAGACAGGGTTTTGGCAAGTAGACTCGGTTATGGTGCCGTAATCGGATTAATGAATGGTGAAACCAATGTAATGGCTGGAATGCGTTCTAACGATTTAACGTACACTCCTATTGAAGAAGCCATTAAAAAGCACAACGAAATCAATAAAGATCTTCTACTGATTTCAGAAATTTTAGCAATCTAATCTATTTAATATAATTTTTAAAAAAGTAAAACACTATGTCAACAATTAAAGTAGGTATTAACGGTTTTGGTAGAATCGGTCGTCTTGTTTTCAGAGCAATGACAGAAAGAGACAACATCGAAGTTGTAGGAATCAACGACCTTATCAATGCAGAATACATGGCTTACATGTTAAAATACGATTCTGTACACGGCGTTTTCCCGGGAGAAGTTTCTGTAGAAGGGAACGATCTTGTGGTAAACGGAAAAAAAATCAGAGTTACTGCTGAAAAAGACCCAAGCAACCTAAAATGGGACGCAATCGGTGCTGATTACATTGTAGAATCTACCGGTTTATTCCTTGACAAAGACAGCGCTGCAAAACATATTGCTGCAGGTGCAAAAAAAGTAATCCTTTCTGCTCCTTCTAAAGACGATACTCCAATGTTTGTAATGGGTGTAAACCACACAGAACTTACTGATGATGTAAAAATCTTATCAAATGCTTCTTGTACTACAAACTGTTTAGCTCCTTTGGCTAAAGTAATTCACGATAACTTCGGAATCGTAGAAGGTTTAATGACAACTGTACACGCTACAACAGCAACTCAAAAAACTGTTGACGGTCCTTCAATGAAAGACTGGAGAGGTGGTAGAGCTGCTCTGAACAACATTATCCCTTCTTCTACAGGTGCTGCAAAAGCAGTAGGAAAAGTAATCCCTTCTTTGAACGGAAAATTAACAGGGATGTCTTTCAGAGTACCAACTGTTGACGTTTCTGTAGTAGATTTAACAGTAAGATTAGAAAAAGCGACTTCTTACGACGAGATCTGTGCTGCAATCAAAGCTGCTTCTGAAGGTGAATTGAAAGGTATTTTAGGATACACTGAAGATGCTGTTGTTTCTCAGGATTTCGTAGGAGATAAGAGAACGTCAATCTTCGATAAAGATGCAGGAATTATGCTTTCTCCAAACTTTGTAAAACTTGTTTCTTGGTATGACAACGAAATGGGTTATTCAAACAAATTGGTTGATATGTTGATTCATGCTGCTTCTTTGTAATCATTGATAATTCATCATCGATAAATGATAAAAACCTTCCGTTTGGAAGGTTTTTTTTGTTAAGTAATTATTTTTAAGGTTAAAAAGATATAGCTTTACTAAAACCTAATTGAAGTAACGAAAAATCTTCTTTCCTATTAGATAAATTCAGATAATTTATAAATCTTAAAAATATTTTATCAGCTTTCTTTTTATTTGGAAAATAGCAAATTCCCGCCCTAAATGAAACTAATTGATTCCATTCATCATTATCTATATATGCATTAGGATTCATTTTTTGAAACATAAACCTTGCGCGCAAATCTAAAGAGAAATTATTAAGTTTTCTACTTTTTAGAACCAATTCTGCATAAGGATTATGCAATGCAATTGAGGTTTTATTATCTCCAATATTTAGCTTACTCGAACTGTAAAAGTATCCAAGTTTAATCTCAAATGTGTTATTGGGACGAAAATCAGCCCTCATAATATTAGCATCAACACCTACTGCATAAGTGTATCTTCTAAAAAGCTCGAGTCTATTAACCTCTTGTGCAGAAGATACCACAATTGTATCAAATTTACTATCAATTCTGCTAAAATGGAAAAATGGTTCAATGGCATCAAATGGCATGAAAACATATTTATTCCGATATGTACCACGATGCAGATAAAACTTCGAATTAGCTTCGAGTTGCATTAATCCATTTGCTTCATTTCCAAAAACAGCTAACAAATCTGAATACACCTGTAAATTAACCAATGAGTTTAAACTATTATTCGCAACTAACTTTTTAGATCCTAATGTAATTGTACCATCACTATTAAATGTATTTTTCACTTTTAATTCATCATCTTCAGGAAAATAGTTAAATCTTCTATTTGCTTCAAAATAAATAGCATCTTTAAGAAAAATAAAGCTATTATCTCTAGGGTTATATAATTTATCATTAAATCTTTTTTCAATCGTAATCAAAGGTATGGGAGAATCGGTATTGGAAAATGTATTTCCATCTTTTGTAAAAACCCGAAGATGTTCTATGACTCCCTCATTTATTGCTACAGCAACACTATCTATATACCCAATATCTAATTTAAGTCCTTCGCCTTTTCGTGCGAAAACAATTGTATCATTACTTTTTTTTCCATTTATTCTTTTTTCATAAACGCTAATTAGATCTTTATTTGCTTTAACATCTACCTTGGTGTAAAGGTTTTTATTTTTTATTTGATTATCTATATCTTCTCTTATTGTAGAGAAATCATCTATTTGATCTACTGGAAAACGATTTTTAAAAATAATAGCATAATTTCTTATATGAAAAAAACCAATTTCCGTTGAATCTGAATTTTCTTTAGAAATTCGATTTTTAATTTCTGAAATTAATTTTTGTTTTTCAGTTTGTTGTGTAGAATCACTAATTACATTCGTAGATAATGTGTCAATACGGGCATTCTTAAGTACTTGATTTTGCCCAAACGCCATTCCCACACATCCGAGCATAAACAGCAATAAAATTTTAGTTTTCATAATAGTTTTTTTAGATTATTAATTCTGATATTATTGTTTCAATGATCTCTTCTAAACCTTTTATTTACTAATACAAATTTTGAAAATTATTCAGCTTCAAACAATTACCCGTTTGTGGTATTTATTGCATATAACTAAAGACTTTTCACAAAAAAACCTTTACAAAAATTGTAAAGGTTTTTTTGTGAAATGTTGTCAAAAAACTCAATCCAAAGTCAAACTTTTTAACGCCCAGTCTCCGCCATTGTAAATATTAAGGTCTATTTTAGAATTAATTCCATAGACAATTCCATTTTCTGTGAATTGCCAGAACTGCCATTTGTCTTCAGGAGAAGGTTCAGGAACATCATTATAATTGGCGAGCCAGATCGGGTAATCATCAAATTCACCTCTCAAAAAGTCTTTGTAATAATGATAATACGTATAAATAATTGGCTTTTTGCCATACGTTTCTTCTACAATTTTACACCAGACTTTTAAATCTTCAATCAGCTTTTTTCTGGATTTTGTTCTCGGAATTTTTTCAATATCTAAAACAGGAGGCAGATCACCACTTTCCAGCTTTACATTTTCAAGAAAATTATTTGCCTGAATAATCGGATCTTCATCAGCCCTGTAAAAATGGTAAGCTCCACGAATTAAATTATGCTCTTTTGCAGAAGCCCAGAATTCATCAAAATTTTTATCGGCATTACGGTTTCCCATCGTTGCTCTCATCACCACAAATTCCAGCGGAATTGTTTTATTTCCGATGCTTAAACTATCCCATTTTATATCTTCTTTATTTTGATAATGAGAAATATCAAATCCAAAAGTTTTATCTAAATTATTCGTGAGGATTTTCTGAATCCTTAGAGTTTCATTTTCACTGTTTTTTAGCTTCTTATGCGTGAATTTATTAAAATACAGAGCATAATAGTAACTGATTGACTGCTTTAGATATAAACCCGTTCCGATAAGCGCAATCAACAGTATAGCCAATACAATTATGCGACGCAAAAAATATCTCTTCCGTCTCTTTTTATGGATGCTTTTGGCAGTTTTTTTGGTGTACTTTTTAGGGCTCATAAAGTTTTGCAAAACTAACTTTTTAAGCTCTAAAATACTAAATAAAATAAGTAAATTTGTGTATTATGGAAACACGCGAAAAGGTTATCATCATTGGAGGAGGTTTTGCGGGATTGCAGCTGGCAAAAACGCTGAACAATAAAAATAAAAAGGTTATTGTTCTCGACAGGGTAAATCACCATATGTTTCAGCCGCTCTTCTATCAGGTTGCCTGCGGACGAATCGAGCCTTCCAACATTTCTTTTCCATTCAGAAAAATCTTTCAGCAATCCAGAAACACACAATTTCGTTTAACCGATGTAAAATCAA
>NZ_JBFRGA010000046.1:0-24436 GCF_052115105.1 Chryseobacterium sp. 2TAF14 | reverse complement strand
GCATAAAATAGCTGTGGAAAAAAAGAAAATTTCACAATTTAAAAGAAGAAAAAATTAGGCTTTTGATAGAGCATATTAAATAATATTTATCTAATATAAATCATATAAACATGAGTCAATCACCCGAATACAATATATTTGTTAATAATATTGCTCGTTTTGCAACCGAAATAGTATTTCATTCGCGTGCATCTTGGTATAATATTGATTTAAACCTTACCGAACCGGAAATCATAAAAAAATTCTTGTTGGACAAAGGCGTGGGTGTAGATTATCTTAATCAAAACCTATCTCCTATCCTTAGCAATTCTTCTTATGAGGTCAAGTTTGCATCAGTTTTTGTTCATCAAAAGCCAAGGATTACAAGACATACAAAAGCAATCAATTTATGCAGTGGTAGTACACCAAAGTGCGAAATTGGTGATCTTTTAGTAGTATTTTGCCTATTAGATAAAAATAAAATCCCACTATTTAGAAGTGCTGTTATTTCACAAGCAAAAAAAGAATCCATCATAGATTCTCAATCGCAAAAATGCCTATACGACAGTGACATTAATTTTTTGATGCCTAAAAGAGTTTATGAAAAATCGATCAATCCAACTCCCGAAAGGTTTTTTCCTGATTATGCACAAGGAAGATCAAAGGCGCTACATTATTTAATTCTTGATCAACATCCTACGCTTAAACAAGTTCCTTGGGATTCAAATCTTCAATATAGTTGGGATCATTTTATTAACCGAATTTTATTGGGTGATCTTGGATTACCTTTTGAAAATGCAACCATCTCAGACGCAGGCTGGAACTGTATTATCCATGATCTATTGAACGTAGGGCAAGGAATTATACCAAGCAGCATATCCAGAGGAAGCGAATTTTTTAATATTATAAACTCATTCAATCATTTTAATGAATATGAACATTATTCAATTGAAATTGATGATGGAGCGGTAGGCTTACCTACCCTATACATTATTGTTAGAGATAAAGAATTCGAGAAAAAAAATTCTGAATAACTAATTGTAAAATATTATAAATAATTATTAAGCTTAAAATTTAAACACTTATGCCTGATCAAAACCTCTTAAAATTTCAAAGATCAATTACCCAAGAATTGATTTTTACCAATGAACGAGTGCGCGATATTATTGGAAGAGCCAATTGGGGCGAAGAAGGAAGATATAAAGAAGCGATTCTTGGCAAAGCCATATCTCAATTTTTACCTTCAAATCTTAAAATAGGTACAGGTTTTATTGTGTCAAATAATGATCATTTACACGGAACGGAAGCACAGATTTCCAAACAACTTGATATCATTATCTACGAAGATAAAACACCTGTAGTTTTCAGAGAAGGCGATTTTGTTATTTTGACAGACAGCGCAGTTCGGGCTGTCATTGAAGTAAAGGCTAAAGTTGTAAATAACAGTACAAATAAAAACGCAATTAATAACATTATACAAAAACTAGAGCTACTTAAGGAATTTAGAAGTTTTGATCAACAACAAAACAGAAAAAAATTTGTTGGAATATTTTCTTTTAACTACGAGCAGGATTTTAACCATAGAAGTTTACATGAGATTTTAGAAAGCTCTAGCGGTCTTGTGAATCATTTATCATTGGGATCTGATAAATTCATCAAATTTCATCATAATCCTGAAAATTTAATTCCTGTGGTTCCTAGAAATGCCCCATGTTATATAAAATACAATCTTGAGCAGTTATCGTTTTCTTATTTTATATCAAACTTATTGCATGTAATATGTTCTGAAGATCTCGAGGAAAGATATTGGTTTTCATTTCCAATCCCAGGAACAAAAGAGGTGCACAGAGAAGAAACAATAATCTATCTGAATAATCCCAATCTTTAATTTTAACAATACTCTATTATCTCTAAAAATATAAGAAAAAAAAATATAATAATTCTTTGAGTATATATTTAAAAAAGCTTTGCCAATACAAACCCAACAATTAAAGCCAAAATTGCTGCAATTATAACTTTAATATAATTGTTTCTGCTTTGCTCTGTTTCAATGCTCAATCTTTTATTATCATTTTGTAAAGATTCCAGTTTTGCATGTAATGCAGCCGTCTTTTCATTTACTGCGGAATGAAGGTTTTTTTCATGCAGCGCTATTATATCTTTTTTATAATTTTCTAATTCTAATGATCTTTGCTTCTGCTGTTCGGTAAAGGTTTTTTGGCTTTCCTGTATTTGCTTTGCAGAAGATTCCTGTAATTTTTGAAATTCTTCATTTTTTTTTGAGAGTTGTTCTGATAAGGTCTTAACCTGCTCTGAAAACTGCTTGCTAATATCTTTCTTGATATCCTCAATCAAAAGTGCTCTCGAATTTAGTTTTTCTTGGGATAGTTTTTCGATAATACCATGAAGACCCGCGCCATAGTCATGCGGAAGATGGAATTTCTTATCGGCAAGTTTATCCATTAATGTTTCATCAACGGTATGCCCAATAGCCGTGATGGTAACAGCATCAAGATCGACAAATAGTTCTGAGAGTCGTGTATCATTAAATACATCCATACTTTGACGATCGCCCCCACCCCTGACCAATGCAATAACATCGTATTTTTTTTGAGAAACTTCTTCTAGTTTTTCCAGAATTGATGTAGCCGATGTTATACTGCAATTATACTCTGAAATATCAAAATATTTTTGAGAAACATCCAGTCCTTCAGTAAAATCTTTTTGTACAATTGCATTATGACCGAAAATATTAGCGATTCTTACAGGCTCCTCTTTTAATATTTTATCCCTGATGACAGCCTCGATGTCTTTAGATCCTTTTTCAAGTTTTCTTTGAATAAGTTCATACCGCTGAAGATCCTCTTCTGAAATTGCTCTTTCTTCTTGTTTTATAATTTCATCAACGACAAATCTCAGCTCAATAGAAGAGTTTTTTATGCTTTTTTCTATAAATCCTTTGAAGGTATAGACTTTATTGTTTTCAATTTTTGTTCTCAGAAGAGAAGAGATCCGTACTCCTATTGAGCTATTATCAGATTCAGAGAACAAAATATCGTAATAATAATGACCATAGGCTTTCCCGCCACCAAAAGAATATCTGCCTTTTATATAAATCAGATTTATCGTTGCGTTGAGCTTTAACGAGTTGCTGAAAAGCCCCAATACAGATGATGGCGAATAGGTTTGAAAGCTAGTTTCTAAAGGTTGCATATATACAATACATTATTAGACAAAGTTATTATATTTGAATAATAACAAAAATAACCTTGTCAACGAATATTAAAAGTGATGGAACAAAAAAACAATCTTGACTGGAAACTTTACGAAGACATTACCAAATATATTTACGAAAACTTTAGGAAAGCAGTATAATATTACTATTGAAGGCTACGGACACCATTGTAAAATTATCGGCGCATCAGGCGTGTCTCATCAGATTGATGTATTAACTTCCGAATCCGATGGATTGAAGACCTATCGAACTGCTATCGAATGTAAATATTTGAAAAAAAAGGTGGATAAAGATGTTGTGATGAAACTTCGTTCAATAATGGATGACTGTAATATTCAGCGTGGAATCATTGTCTCAAAAAGCGGCTTTACAGCCGATGCAAAAAAATTTGCAGAACATACAGATATTAAAATAGTTCAGTTAAGGGAAAGATCTGAAAAGGATCAAAACATAAAGAAGGAAATCAAACTCGCAGATATTGATTTTTTTATTCATACCACTATACACAGACCTCAGGTTACAAAAATCATCGCAAAAACAGCAGATCATAAGGATTTAACACTGCATGAGCACGATCAATACCGCATTCTGTTAAAGGGTGAAAACGGAAATCAAATGAAGCTCTTTGATTCTATTATGCTATTTAAAAAGTTTTTGCATGATCAGCCTCCTTTTAAAATTGCTTCTAAATGTTATACGTATCCAAATCATAAACTTCAGATAGGTGAAGAGATGCATGATATAGAAAATCTATCCTTCACAGGATTGTTGACCATTATAGACGAACGCCAAAAAAAAGTTTTTTCTTTGATCGATCATGTTTGGCTGATTATGGAACAGATATTTGAAAATCAAATATTTGTCATCTCGGATTATGGTCTGATCATTCATAACCAGACCTGATTGTTTCCAGAATTTGCTTGTAAATTACAATGAAGAGAAATGGTTTTTTGATAATCGTCATGAGCCTGAAGAGTAAATCCATGATATCAGGCAGGTTATATTTTTGTAAGATAAAAAGACAATAAACAAAAATATTGCTTATTGCCTCAAAAAATATTGGTGAGGATATTTTATTAAAATATTAAAAACTATTAGGACTAAAGAAAATTTTTCTACACAGCTTGTTTTTATTTTGAGCAAAGTTAAATCGTTTCTCCTACTTATATATTTACTAAAAAGTTCAAATTTTTGTTCTAATTAGCTCAATTTAAAATGACTGTACTAAAACTACTGGCAATAAATAAGTACAGCAAACCTAAAGTATCCAAGAATTTCGTTATCTCTTCTTTCTATTGATTAATTTTGATACTCATTAAATAGCCAATAAGGATCATCCTTAAATTTAGCGTATTGTTCGATCAGCTTCTGCTGGAAGTCATTCCAAAATGTCTGATATGGCTCATCTGAAAAGCGTAAGGACCAACGGAGCAAATTGTAGCACGTAGTGAATTGTCCTGCAGCTACAATTGCCTCTGGCTGACGTTGTGCTATATGGTTTGCATCATACCAAAGTGTTGTCTCCATTTTAGTAGCAAGATCAGCAATGTTGATCATGGCTTCGGATGGTTCCATAAAACTCATAGGATCAAGCAGTGTATTGTCTACTCTAATTTTTAATCCTTTTTTTGTCCAAACTTCCTTATTCAGGTCAATATCACGTTGCTTTTTATTCTTACTGCTCAGCAAATAAACCGCATTCATAACCGAAAACTGACCCCAAAATTTAAGATTTTTTACCGCAGGACCATCCGGACTAGCTGCCCCTTTAGTATCTCCAACAGGAGTAACGCGCTGAAATAATCCGCCATAAGAGGCTCTTCTAATTTTTTTTAAAAAGATTACTGCTGCCATTTCCCCGGTGGAAGTGAGACGAGCATAAATCTCCTGAGCAAGAATACTAACATCAATGCGCATAAAAAACCACATGTGCTTTAAGATTAGCAAAGTAGCCGTTGAACGCTCGGCCGCAGCTCTGTTTTTAAGTAATATTAGCTTAACTAAAATAACGGCAAGTATTGTACTCAAAGCACTTGTAATCCCAATTACGGCATAAGAAAGTCCTTTGCAGAAATCGAAAACAGCCCCTAAAATACCTGAAGCCAAAAGTAAAAAGTTTAATATCATGTAAAAAAATAAGCTCCGTTTTCCAAACCAGCCAGGTTTGCTTTGAGAGGGATATTGATAACCGTTGGTATAATTACTACTTACGTCACACGTCATATAAAGATCGTAACCAAACTTATTTTTTCTTTGCAATCGTATTTCAGCATTCATAAATGAATCTATTCCCTGATTATCATCTATACCTCCGTCCATCAAAGGAAAGAGATCCGAGGACTTTTTTTCATTGTTAACGTACCTGTTATCCATCGATACGGCATCCTTTAAAACTTCTTTATCCAACCCCTTATAGCTGAAATCCTTTGGATAAACAAAAGGTTCAAAACCTACTGGAAAACAAGATGAACAAGCGAGAATATCACCTAATTTAATCTTTTTGAAATCATCGTCAGAGACTACATGAATAAAGGCATTTCCTGCCTCTCCTGTATTTTGAAAACGAAAGGACATTCCATTTTGGAACTCAGTAGAGTTTACACAAATACCAGGAATCCCTCCATCTTCCCATAAAATTCCAAACTTTTCACCTTCAAAAATTTTAATGTCATAAACTATTGAAAAAGCATTAATCAGATTTCTTGACTTATCCGGACGCAAACTCCACTCTGTTGGGGAATTCATGATTTCGAATACCTGATTAACAAGATTTTCCCCATAAAGCACATCACTTATCATCCATCTGAAATAATCATTGAATAGTACATTCTTTCGCTTAGCGACTGAGTAGGAAAGCAGAGTAATCGTTCCCCCAGAAGCCGAAGAAGAAAACTTCACAAGATCCATGAAAGGGCGGTTATCAAATTCTAACTGCTCCAGATAAGACAGACAACCCAAAGAAAAAGAAGCAGCACGAAATCCACCCCCAGAGAAACTCAATGCTATATTTTCAGGTTTCTTAGGATTAATAGACTGATAGTTTTTCATGATATTTTAGTTTTTGTATTAGTTCTTAAATATAATAAACTGAAATGCATAAAAAACAGAAAGGATCTTGAAATACAGACCTAAATTGTAACCTTAAACAGTATCCCTATTTTAGCATCTTTTAATCATTCAATTTTCTCTTTATCAAAAGCAATGAAATTTTTAAAAATCTTAATTACATATAGATTACTTTACCATCAATCAGAAATTATATCAATCTAAAACCAACAAACTCCAAAAGATTGGAATTGCAAACTACAAAACCATCGCTAAATCTAAAGAATACAGAATTAAAATTCTCATATTTATATTCTTCCAAAAAATCTTCCTCAACACCTTTCGCAATTCCGAGAAGTGATTTAAGTCTATTGAGTGTAATTCCCACGAACTTGTAATTGGAATATCGTCGATAATAATACTTATCATCGTACAGTGACACTATTTCTTCATCCTGTAACATAGATATTCCCTCTATTTTAAAAACTGGAACTTCATATTTTTTATTTTTGGATAATTTGTCTTCTGAAAGTAGAGAATATCCAATAAAATTTAAAAATGTTTTGGAGAGGAGTCGTTCGTAATGTGCCAATTTAATCAATTGACCCAAATTCCCCTCACGGTATATATCTCCGGGTAGCTCAGGATCTTCAATATATAATACTGAATTTGACATCTTATTATCTTCATTAGCAATTGCCAATTCCGTAATATAACCTTTAACCTTGGTAGGTCTTCCGCTTATTTTTACCTCCACTCTATCGAATTGCTCACGCCAAATATCAAATTTGCTATTATCAAATGCTATTGGTTTTCTGCTCCCTTTGGCTTCTGCTAAACATGGAGTACCATGATTATCCATAAACAGGAAGTCCGGCGTATCACCTTCTTGAGTTCTTTCAATCGATATGTGAGCATATTCAGCAGGAAGGTTCCTGCCTAATAAGGTGCCAACATTTGCCATGTAAGCTGAACCAAAAGTCTTTTCGACAAAATATCTGCACATCACCTGCCCTAAAACTCGGGAGTTTTCCTTTCTTGGATCTTTTGAAGCACCCGGATGCCCCTGCTTAAATTTAAATTCTCTCACATTCTCTACCAGATAGTTTAATGCAGGATATTGCCCATAGAAACTCACAGGTGTTTCGGTATCATCAAATTCTTCCAGTAAAAATTTAGCACAAAGCTCTTCAAGATCAATTTCGACTTTATCTTCAAAAGATTTTTTTACTGTATTATAAATGAAGTTCCCACTAAAATCATCCTGAAATTTATTGACCTCAAGTTTAATATCTCTCTTATTCATGGTTATCAATTAATACTATTTTTGATATATATATAAAATTAATGTATAGTATTGTCTGTGCTGAAGATAAGATTATTGATATGAAAAGACCAAACTTTTTAAATACATTTTGGTCTATCCATTTTTACTAATATTTTTTTCTTCCTCAAGATATTAATTGCCTTCCATTTATCCTATCAGACCGTAATGCAGTAATGCGGCTTCTACGCCATCATCATCAACTTCTTCGGTAACAAAATCAGCAACTTCTTTAACATTGTCTCCAGCATTTCCCATCGCCACGCCAACTTTCACAAATTTTAGCATCGAAATATCATTTCCACCATCTCCGAATGCCATTGTTTCAGATACATCAATATTGTAATGTTCACAAAAATATTGTATTCCTTTTTGCTTACTGACTCCACCTGGATTAACATGCGCAAACAATGGTGTCCATCTTGACGAAAGTGAATTTGGCATCACTTTCTTCATAAAATAAGCTTCACTCTCAGGATTTATATAAATGCTGACTTGTAGGACATTTTCTACATTAAGATCATCTTTATCATACAAAGGTGGCACCGGAAGATTCAGATTTGTGTATAATTCAACAACATCCGGACTTACGGCATTTATTTTTACCTTGTCCTCATACATCAATGTAAATGTAAGAGGTGACTTTTCTGAATAACGGATCAAACTTTTGATATCATCGGAATGGATCACCTGTCTATATATAACCTGGTGATCGGTAGTCATACAAAATCCACCATTATATGTTAAAAAACCGTCGAATTCAATATGCTTGATATGACTGAGATCATTCATTGAGCGGCCGGTTGCCACAATGACTTTAATTCCTTTTTTACGAAGACTTTCAATTGCCTTTTGAGTAGACTCCGGAATTTTCCTGGTTTTTAAACTAATTAACGTACCATCAACGTCAAAAAAAACTGCCTTTATAATTGGACTAAATACAGCACTCATAATATTACGTACTTCAACATTATTAAAAAAACATAAAAAATAATTTGCCAGAACTAGCATCCTAATATGTCACTTTGAAAATTCTAATTTATATTCAACATAAAGTTAAATCGATTTTTTCGCTCATATTCTACTAAATCGTTCAAATTTTTATTCTTTTTAGCTCAGTCCTACATTATTTATTTAAAACTATTTTACATCTCCGATGATTAACGTTAAACAAATCTGATCTCATCAGCAATTATATTAAAGATTGAATAGAAAAATAATAAAGGATAAATGCAATTCTAAAAGAATGTTTACTAGTCTGGTTTATATGGATTTTTTTAATCTATTTTAACTTTCAGAGAATTCGTTAACAGATCATACAACTGTAATTGATGGGTGTTTTTCTAATCCTGTCACTAAACAAAAAACGCTATAAACAATGATGTTTAAAGCGTTTAGCTTTTTTTGCCTAGCGAAGAGAGACCTTCTCTCTTGTCACATATATCTTTATTATTGAATAAATTCGGTAATCGAATCAACAAATTCTTCCGGCTGCTTTTGCCAATGCCAATATTTTTGAGGCCAGTTTTCTTCGCCAACATTCATTTTACTTACGGTAATCATATCGTGACTACAATCTTTTATGGTAACGATTTTATATTTTACGCCCGCTTTTGTAAGATATGTTTTCATTTTATTTATGTTCTCAGCGGGTGGTACCAATACATCTTTCTCTCCTAAAATACTTAAGACTGGACATTTTATTGTACTTAAAGCTTCTTTTGGATCATACTTATTCTTTCTCCACCACAATACATCTTCTCCGGTTTGCGATTGAGGAATATCCAGATAATCTATCCATTTTTCACCCTTGATTTCTGAAGCTTTCTTTTGAAGTGCGGCCCAGTCTTTTACTTTATTGCTCTCAATATATTTGAAAAAAAATCTGGAGTAATCCAATGCAGAATTAATTGATTCTTTTGAATAGCCTTCATCAGTTAAAGTATATTGCACCCGGTTTATATCCTGCTCATAAAGCGAAACGGCAGGACCAACCACTAAAATTGCAAACCCGGGGTCGGAAACTTTATTGGCTGCCATTGGAACTAGCCATCCTCCCTGACTTGCACCCAGAAAACCTATCTTTGAATAGTTCAAATCATTTCTGGTTTTCAGATAATTGAATGCGGAGGCCGCATCATCAGATAAATCATTAAAATCTGCCTGTGAAAAATTGCCTGTGGATTTGCCTGTTCCTCTTTTATCGTACAATAAAACGCCAATGCCTCTGCTAGCCAAAATATAGGCTAAAGAATGATACCAAGGTGTTTCCCTGTCTTCCCATCCGGAACGGTGCACCAAAACAACATAAGCTACTGGTTGATCAGTTTTTTTGGGTTTGAATAAAAGACCTGAAAGACTAATATCGTTGTTTGTAAATCTGATTTGCTCTTCCGTAAAGCTTTTTTCTTTTATTCCTGTTTTTTTCAGATGAATTCTCATTTCAGGCTTTACATCTTTGCTTACACCAGTTATCTCGCCCGTTTCGGGATTTAACATGCAATAGAAATCGCCATAAAATATTTTTACATTCAAAGTATCTTTACTCTTCGAGATTCTTTCAGGGATTACATCCATATATCCTATTTCAGGAATATCGTAGGTCGTTTTATCATTAGTAAAATCAAAGTTAATCATTTGAACAGAACCGTTTCGAGTCAAAGTTATCATAAAGACATCAATAATAATTGAATAGTTACATTGAATTAAAAAATGATCTGGTCTACATCAATATTATTTAAAAATTTGAAGCTTTAAAATCATTCGAAACGACAAGCCTCATCAAAGGTCAATCTCGGGTCACGGGGATACAATCTGGAATCATCACCATATCCAATAGTACAAATGAAATTGGCTTTCCATGAAGTTCCTTTAAAAAACGTTTCATCGATAATATCATTATGAAAACCCGACATCGGACAGATATCCAGTCCCATTCCGCGAGCAGCAATCATCAAATAAGCACCTGTTAAAGAACTGCTTCTGTAAGCAATTGATTCTGCAAATGCCGCGTCATTCTCGAACATTCCTTTGACATCCATTCGGGGAAAAAGTTTCGGAGCTTCCTGCCAAAACAGCTCGTCTTGTGCGATGATGGCAGTTACGGGAGCAGATTGTACTTGGCTCAAGTTGCTTCCCATATCTTCCAAAGCCGGATACAGTTTTCTTTTACCTTCCTCACTTCTTACGAAAACAATTCGGGCGGGCTGAAGATTACCGCTGGTTGGTCCGAATTTTATGATTTCGTAAAGGGATTTCAAATCTTCATCGCTTACAGGTTTTTCTGTCCAGTGATGATGTGATCTTGCGTCTGTAAAAAGCTGATTAAAAACTTCTTTAGAAAGAGATTTTCGCATTGTAATATTGTTTTATATTGTTTACAATGCAAAATTATGCTTGGCTTTCTTCAGAAATTGTTGACATTTGATAATAATGAAAAAGTTTGAAATACTGATTAAGCAAACAATTCCACAGCTTTTTTACGGTAATGAATAGGAGAAACACCTTCCTTGCTTTTAAAAAAACGACTGAAGGTCTGAATGTTGTCGTAACCCAGTTCGTAAGCAATTTCTTTTATTGATAAATTGGTATAATTAATCTGCTTCCTTGCGTGCATCATAATTCTATCGTGGATGATAGTCAGCGGGGCACGCTCTGAAACGATGGAGAACAGATTAGATAGGGTTTTAGGAGATTTATTCAATTGTGAAGCATAAAAAGCAACATCGTGATGTTCTGTAAAATGACTCTCCACCAAATAATTAAATTCTCTGATCATATCACTTTGGCTAATTTCCAATGTATTAAACTTATTGGTTTTTCTTAAAATCCTTACCGATAAAATCAACATTCTTTTCAGCAAAGACTGGAGCATATCCCGCTGTAAAATGTCTGCTTTCTGTATTTCTAAACAGAAAATCTCCCAGGAAATATCGAATTCTCTCACCATACTTTCTTCAATCGTCACGACCGGAATGTTCGAGGCTCCAAAGAAAAGTAAACCCTTGCTTCCGACCTCATTGTCGTGATTGATGATACAGAAAAAAGGCTGATTAAACCTAACCATTCTTGCCGTTTCAAAATCAATGGAATCTATTTTTTGAAATTCGGTCAGGAAAATAATTTGATTTTTCTGAAGGCGAAATAAGGTTTTATCTACGGTAATTTCCATACGTTCTCCTGTATTCCAGATAAAGGTAAGGTCAGTTTTGTTAATATCAAAGATAACATTTGAATTAGATGGAGTAAGGTTGTAAATCTGTAAAACCTCATTAGAATTATTGGTAAAAATCATATTGCTTCTGATTTAATTACAATTGATTTCAATCTAAATAATCAGGCGGAAAAGTTTTCTGTTCAAACTTTTCATCAAGATTTTGCAGGAAGTTTTTCCGTTCTTCTGTCATTTCCGGAACAGGCAAAAACTCGCCTTCAGAAATCGGTTGTCCGATAGCTTCAAAGATTTTTTCCAATCCTGCAGGCATTACAGTACAGAGAAGTTTGGCAGAAGCATTAGAAGTATTTTTAAAACAATGAACAGCCCCACCAAAAGGAATTTCTACAAATCCGCCTTTGGAAACAACAGTTTTTCCTTTTTCAGTTTTAAATTCAACTTCACCTTCCAAAACATAAAAAGTTTCGTGGGTGTGTGGATGAGAATGCGGTGGCGGACCTCCATTCGGCGGAACGGTCATTTCAATCACAGCAAAACGGTTCTCGGTTTCTTCCCCGGAAA
Source organism: Chryseobacterium sp. 2TAF14 (assembly GCF_052115105.1). Classification (NCBI taxonomy): domain Bacteria; kingdom Pseudomonadati; phylum Bacteroidota; class Flavobacteriia; order Flavobacteriales; family Weeksellaceae; genus Chryseobacterium; species Chryseobacterium sp. 2TAF14. The sequence goes on along the minus strand of NZ_JBFRGA010000046.1, from coordinate 12,118 downwards.
TGATAATCCGGTAATTTCCTCCCGCTACAGCAAGTCTTTTTCCACTTGCCACGTTTATAATTTTAATATCTGAGTCCATCGTTTTGTTTTTAAAATTATGAATGAAGCAAATTTACACCAGAGAAACATTTGAAATCGTTGACATTTGTCACAATCAATGCAACAGAATTTGATTAACGGAAACTTTGTTTTCTGATTCTGCTAAGCGTTTCACGGGAAATTCCCAAATAAGAAGCAATCTGGTGCAAAGGAAATCGCTGAATCATATCCGGATGAAGGTGAACAAAACTTTCATAGCGCTCCAAAGCACTGAGACTTATCGCATCATCCACGCGTTTTTGTGAGGCAATATGATTGTTTTCGCTCATTTTCCAGAACATATCTCGCACTGAAGGAATCTCAAGAAAAGCATCTAGATTAGGTCTTGGTAATAGTAATAATTCGGTATTTTCCCAAGCTTCGATATAATATTTCGAAGGCGTCTGATTCATAAAACTCTGGCGGTCGACAATCCACCAGTTTTCTACCGCCAATTGCAGAATATACTCAATCCCATGACTGTCTACGCTGAACTGTCTCATCGCACCCTTGAGTATAAAACCTGTGTAAGGGCAAATATTTCCTTCCTCAAGAAAATATTGTTTTTTCCTTAATTTTTTCGGCAGCAACAGCGACTGAATCTTTGCTTTTTCGTCATTTGAAAGGCTTGAATGGCTGTAGCGTTCTATATAATCAAAAAGTGGTTCGTACATTATAGTTTTTTGAGGCGATCAAGAAAATCGTTATGTATCAAATTTAAAAATTTTCGTTCAATTGACATTTATTATATTTAATCTGAAAATACAAATATTAAAAAATCGCCCTGTTGATTTCTCAGGACGATTTTCAATCATAACTAAATTTCTAATCTTACTGTGATTAATTTTTAGAAATGGGTGCCAATTTCGGAAAATCGATGTCTGTTTCTGATAAAATATTGGCATAATTGGTAAAGATGCTTAATGAAACCTGCGCTAAAATTTCAAGAATCTGAGCGTCATTAAAACCGGCAGCTCTTACATTTTCCAAAGATTCGCTGGAAACCGCTCCTTTTTTATTCAGGATTTCTTTTGTGAAAGCCAATGCTGCATTTATTTTAGCGTCAGAAGAAAATCCGTTTCTTGCATCATCAATTTCATGCTCACTGATTCCCATCTTACCTCCGACAAAGCTGTGAGCGGCATTACAGTAATCACAACCATTTTCATTAGCGACAGTAAGCGCAATTAATTCTCCTAATTTTCCGCCTAGCGACGAATAGCTCAATCCGGCGTTGAATCCCAGATAAGCATTGAGTACCGCTGGAGAATTGCCCAGTGTTCTCATCATATTGGGAACCATTCCCATTTTAGATTGTACAGTATCAAAAAGTTCTTTTGTTTTTCCAGTAGCTTCTTCCGGATTTAGTGCTTTAATGCGTGCCATAATAATATGTTTTAAAATTGTTTGTCATTATTGACATTACAAAGTTGCAGCTTTGAACCAGGCAACAGTTAGGCAACATTTCCCAAAGAGTTGGCAATTTTTCTCACAGCCGATTTTTATTTTATTTATTCTGAAAAATTAAATTAGAAAGTACAGTATTTAAATCAATGCATTGTAAATTAATTACTTAACTAAAATCATTGACATTTGTCACAGGATTTTTGTATCAAATATCACCGTTTTAAGGCTTCAACTGAGCCTAATTTTGTCCTGTACAATAAGCACTTACACGTCTGAAGTACATCATTAAATAATATTAACTTAAATACATTTATTATGCACACAAAAGCATTCAACCCGGAAAACGCAGCGATGCTGCTTATCGACCACCAAGTAGGAACTATGGCGTGGACACATTCTCACGACATCAATCTGGTAAAGCAAAACGCCATTAAACTGGCCAAGATTGCAAAAGCCCTTAATCTTCCCGTGATTTTAACATCCAGTATGGAGAACTACGTTCAGGGACCTTTGATTCCAGAATTACAGGAAATCTTACCAGAAGCGTATGAAGCCCGAATCAAACGTCCGGGAATTGTAAACGCAATGCATCACGCAGGTTTTAATGAAGCGGTAAAAGCTTTAGGCAGAAAAAAACTTTTCGTAGCAGGTGTTACGACAGAAATCTGTGTGACTTTCCCGGTTTTACAGATGTTGGATGAAGGATATGAAGTACAGGTTTCTGCAGATGCATCTGCATCCTACACCAAATACGGCGATAATCTGGCCTTGGAAAGAATGAGACAGGCAGGCGCAATTATCACTACAGTCGACCAGATTATTTCGGAATTGGCCATTGACTGGACAAGTCCGAACGGAGAAAAACTGGTTGGAATTTTAAACTATCATTAAAATTTCATTATCAAAAGAAACATCGTTTTACGATATAAAAGCGGTGTTTCTTTTGTTTTTAAAATTAAAACCTATCTTATGAAAATCATCAGAGCTTCAGAAAAACATACACACGGAAATCAGACATTTCACGTTGAAATATTATATCCGGGAAGCAATCTCGGAAAAAACGATACCGGATTTTTGACTATCGGCAGAATTGACCATGCCTTATTTAAACCTCCCGGTTTGGTTCCGATGCATCCGCATCAGGATGATGAGATTTTTTCCTATATCCGTTCGGGAAAGATGGTTCATCTCGACAGCACGGGTAAAAAGGAACATCTGAGCAATTCTTATATGATGCTGATGAATGCGGGAAGCGGAGTTTCACACGAAGAAAATGCCGAGGAAGATGTAGAAATGCTTCAAATATTTATGCGGCCTTCTGAAAATGATTTGCCGCCACAGGTTCAGTTTCATCAATTTGAAACAATTTTCAGTGAAAATAGCTGGAGATTGATTGCCGGAAACACAACTGATTCGCCATTGAAATTACGAGTGGAAACTAATATTTTCGACATTAGACTGCAAGAAGATAAAGTTGTTGAAATTCCGGAATGGAATGAAAAATTTATCAACTTTATTTACTGTTTTAATGGAGAAATTAAAATCGGAAATGAGACCATTGCAAAAAGTGACAGTGTGATTTTCGAAGAAAATTTAACTTTTGAAGCCATTACAGAAAGTGACCTGGTCTTGTTTCAGATAAAAAAAGACGCTAAATACAGCGATACGGGAATGTTCAGCGGGAATAAATTCCATTAATCATTTGACTGTAAAATGAAAAAGCCTTTGAAATTCCAAAGGCTTTTCTGTTATGCTTGCAATGTGATGTTTAAGATTCTTTTACAAACTGTAATTCACCGGCCAATTTTACCTCATCGCTTACCATTACACCTCCGCCTTCAAGTGCAGCGTGCCAGGTAAGTCCGAATTCTTTTCTGTTGATTTTGCCCTCGAAAGAAAATCCGGCTCTCGTATTTCCGTAAGGATCTGTTTTGATACCGTTAAAATCGACATCCAGCGTAATTGGTTTTGTAATTCCGTTGATGGTAAGATTTCCAGTTACATCGTCACTTAATGAGGAAGCTTCGAAAGTGATTGTAGGATGCACTTCTACATTAAAAAAATCTGCAGATTTCAGGTGATTGTCTCTATCCATATTGTAAGTGGATATAGAATCTGTCTGAATCGTTGCCGTTGTTTTTACGTTTGAAAAAGTATCGTCTTCCGCTTCCAGCTGCACATCAAAATTGGTAAAATTTCCTTTGACATTTGAAATCATCATATGTCTTACTTTGAAAGTCAATTCACTGTGTGTTGGGTCTAAGTTCCATTTTGTTGCCATTGTAATTATGTTTTAAATTGTTATTTATACTGCAAATTTATAGGAAGTGGCGACCGGAAATTGTTGATATTTGATAATAAATATTTTGCATCGAATGAATTCAACAATCAATTTTGATATTGGCTTTTATGACGATTTATTACCAGATTATTTTCATTAAATTCGTAAATCCGGAAATAAAGTTCAGCATTTAAATATGAATATTAATCAAGACAGTTTTTTAGTTCTTTTCAGTTACATAGAAGAATACAGTTCATCACCGTTGAGTTCTGAAGACAAAGAGTTTATACGAGAGCTATTTATTTATAAAAAAATTGGCAGAAAACAGTTTTTTCTGAAACAAGGAGAAATCTGCAAATACTGTGGTTTTATCATTAACGGAGCGATGAAACAATATTCTGTAGATGATTCGGGGAAAGAAAATGTCATTAATCTTTATCTAGAAAATTGGTGGGTTGCAGACCGCGAAAGTCTTTTGGGTTCCAAGCCGACTATTTATTATATTGAAGCTTGTGAAGACACCGAAATATTGATAATTTCGCAAGAAGGCATTAAAGAAATGACAAAAGTTCCTGCCCTCAACGAATTGACAAAACGCCTGGATATGAACCACGGCATAGCGATGCAAAACCGCGTAAATAATGCGCTAAGCCTTCCTGCAGTTGAGCGTTATAATAATTTATTTAAAACTCATCCCGCATTTTTACAGAGATTTCCGCAACATCTTATTGCATCTTATTTGGGAATTACAAAAGAAACTTTGAGCCGTATCCGGAAGCAAAAATAGCTTGAGAAGTTTTTAATTAACAACTTCCTACATTTAAAAACGAAACTTTTGTTTTGACTTAAATCTCAAAGCGATTCTTTTAGATTAGTCAAAGTTTCCTAGAAAATATTTTCACAAAAATGCAGTATACTACTTAATCAAAAATGCAGACCAATTATATCTGCACTTAAATTCTAGAATTATCGAAAGCAAAAGTATATACTTAAGGGATTAGCTTTTAAATAGCTCAAGGGCCCAATTCTCAAAAATTACTTTACCAGCAGAATACTGACCACCGGGGACTAGAAGTGAAGTAGGAACAACAAAATGCATATACTTATTTTCATTGTCTATAATCACTTTTTTATCCTGATTTGTAATTTGAATATACTTAGATACAAAATCCTCCATTTTGCCACGTCTCGGTCCTGCAATTTCGATGGTGTCATTTTTAGGCTCTTCCAAGGAAAATTTTACTACGAACTCTGCAACATCATCAAGTGCAATTGGCTGATAATCTAACTTTGATACAAAGACTTTGTCCCCTTCTCCCTGAACTTGGATGATGGCTTCCACATGTTCGTGAAATTGTGTTGACCTAATTATAGTGTAAGGTATACCTGAGTTTTTAATAGTATCCTCTTGAAGTTTTTTTGCTCTAAGATATCCGATTTCMAATGCATCATCTGTTCCTACAATTGATAAAACGATATGATGCTTTACACTAGTATTCAATTCCGCATTAACAAGATTCTTTCCCGCAGTTTCAAAAAATCGAAGTGCATTTTCTTCTTCGGGAGAAGATGAATTTGACAGATCAACTACTATTTCAGTTCCAGTCAATGCTTCCTGAAGTCCTTCACCAGTAAGGATATTTATACCTTGAGATGGCGAACCAATTACTACCTCATGACCAAGTTTTTCTAATTTTTTCGTTACAAGCCTTCCTGTTAAACCTGTAGCTCCTATTACTAAAATTTTCATATTTGATTTATTTAATATTATAAAGTTGATTAAAACAAGCTGCGCACCTGAATTCCAAAAGGGTTTTCAAACCAATATCTCCAATATCCATCTCTTCCTCTTTTCGCATAATCATTAGATGTTCCACGCATATATACTTTTTCTCCATTATTTGCATTACCTGTTATAATCCAATCCAAGATTAGTGATGCTAAATTACCATCTACATAAATATTCCTTGTTGTAATTTTGACTGGTAAACCGAATTTAAAGAAGTAGTCTAATTCTCGCGCAATCTCCAATCTTCCTCGCCTAGGTTTACCATTTTCACCGATAAAGATTGCATCTTCCTCGTAGAAACCAAGCATAATCTCAGTGTTGAAAGAATTCATGTGAGCAAGAAAAGAATCGACTATTCCCTCCGGAGTTTTTGACAATGAGAATACTGAGCGTTCAACAAAATCCTGTCCAATCATAAAACTTAAATTTTCTTTAGAAGTAATTTTTTTCTATTACAAAATTGAGCAATCTGTATATGCGATGCCACTCACAAATTAAGGTAAAAGGTGGACAAAAGAAGGAATAATCTTAATGATCTTAGGTTTGGTCAGAGTTTTTAGCGTATTTCTTCCGATATTCACTTGGCGAACAACCTGCTTTTTTACTGAATAGTCTAATGAAATACTTTACATCTTGATATCCCAGCTGATAGGAAATTTCCTTGATGCTTATTTCCGTATAGTAGAGCAATCTTTGCGCTTCGTTCATCACTTCCTTTTGGATTAGTTCGGAAGCTGATAATCCACTTACTTTTTTTACTGTATCACTTAGATGTGCAACAGTAATATTAAGCTTTTCTGCATATTCAAATGGACGCCTTATCGTCCGAAAATGGGATTTTACAAGATTCCTGAATTCCTTTGTGAGACTGATAGAACGTAGACTTATACTTTCAGAATTAATGAGTGATTGACGTTCGTAGCATAAAACTGCCTGTTCAATTAAAGCTGAAAGCAATGGTTCTTCAACTTGTCTGTATGAGCTATCGTTCAGATATTGTAATTTTATCATTGAATCAAAAATTGTTCTAAACCAATCACGCTCATTATTAGAGAGATCGATAATCAAGGTTTCCTCTAACAAATTATCTAAACTGGTTTGTGCCATTCTACCGATATGACGGCTTTCAAAAGACAGATAATAACCGGTTGCGTTAAGAGTCTCTACAATCTGATGAACTTGTCCAGGAGGAGAGACAAAAAGTGTCCCCACCGGCATTGTTAAATGCTTAAAATCAAATACAACTTCAAGCTGATCAGTTTCAATTAGCATGCAAGTATAGTGGTCGTGCCTATGAGGTGAAAGTGCTTTTATAATACCTGGTGTAGATCCGTTCCAAATACCAACAGCAATCCCACTGCTGTAATCCATTCTATTTAATGTAATTGAATCGTTTTTAAGCATACCAATTTCTTTGCACAACTAATTTAGTTTTTCTTTATTTAATAGTGTGTATTATTCAAGACTAAAATTAAAGAAGCTATCCACTAATATTAATGATATTTAGAAAATATCGATAATTCTTCGGTTATGGATACAAGGCCGAAATAGCCAATTAAAGACTTACAATTCCAATAATGATTTCTAAAAGTTTTGTAAATTAAATTGCATTAAACTTAAGTTAAAATAATTTGTTGAATAAAAGAGGGGAATATAATTCGCTTTTAATTTGACTTAATCGAACCAAATCATCTATAAAAGTGTTTGAAGATACGCTCGTTAAGGTCACAAACAGCCAAATGGCGCCAACTGAAGACAGTTGGCGCCATTTTTTTTAATCTTTGCTGATTATTTTAATAATTGTTTTTTGAGATTTTTACAGCTTCCTCGAAATAATTTTTGTTTTTTACTTTTCCGACGTTTTTAAATATTCGGATCTCGCATTATTAAGTTCATTACTATTTTTAGCAATCCACAACCAAAGTGGAGTAACCTGTACCAATAAACCGCAACCTAGAGAAGTTAATTCATATTCTACTCTTGGTGGTACTTCCGGATAAATAGTTCTTGATACCAATCCATCTCGCTCTAATTCTCTGAGGCATTTTGTTAACATTCTCTGACTAATGCCTTTGATATGACTCTCCAAACTTGAGAAACGCATTTTTCCATCTATTCGCAATGCATGAATTACAAACAGTGACCATTTATTGCCAACGTGATTGAGTATATCATGTTTAAGCTCATCCTGATCTTTATTCAGTACTTTGCAAATGTCATCCCAAACATTTACAATTTCTTCGTCCGTCATCAGTCTTTCCATATAGTATAATTAGTATTTATAAAGATATATTTTTCTAATGACAAAACTATTTGTAAAATGGATTTTCTAATTTGGAGAGAACTACGAAAAAAGTTTTCTTTGAAGTAATTTAATTTGTCTAAGAATCAAAAAACTAACATTGATGTCTGCAACTTACAACCAAGTACCTTATTGTTTTCGGTATTTGAACTTAGTAATTTTGCTTAGGAAATGAATTCATTATCAACTACAATGGATTTAAATTTTAACGATTTTTAAATGGAAAATACATCAATTTTAATTTTAGGAGCTGGCGAATTGGGAATGCCAGTCATCCGAAATATTGCGCAAAAGGCTGTCATTTATAACAATGTAACAGTTACGGTTCTTTTGAGAGAAACAACGATAAACTCAAAAGATCCAGATAAGAAAAAGAATATTAATGAGCTCAGGGAAATAGGTGTCGAATTACTTGAAGGCGATCTTTCTGCACCATCATCAGAACTTATTTCCATTTTTAAAAACTATGATGCTATAATATCATGTACAGGGTATGGAACTGGTGCCGGAGGTTTTCAGCTGAAATTAGCAAATGCCGTTCTTGATGCCGGTGTCAAAAGATATTTTCCTTGGCAGTTTGGGGTCGATTTTGAAGTGATTGGACGAGGCAGTGCTCAGGATCTTTTTGATGAACAGCTTGACGTACGAGAACTTTTACAATCGCAAAGTTCCACAAAATGGGTCATTATTTCAACAGGTATGTTTACCAGTTATCTTTTTGAGCCATTCTTTGGAATTCTTGATTTAGAGAATAAATCGATCAATGCTATTGGGGGTTGGGATACGGCAGTTACATTGACGACACCGGATGATATCGGAAGACTGACCGCCGAGATTTTCTTTCAAGAACCACTGATCGAAGATGAGATCGTTCACATTGCTGGAGATACAATTACTTACCGACAGTTAGCTGATATTGCCGAAGCTTTATCAGAACAAAATTATAGCCGTACACTTTCTGATATGACAGAGATAGATAATGATTTAAAAAATGATCCTACTAATTYTGTGAAAAAATATCGTTCCATATTCGGTGCTGGGAAAGGTGTTTCATGGCCATTAGAAAATTCTTTTAATGCTAAAAAAGGAATTCAAACAACTTCTGCCAAACAATGGGCAAAAGATAATATTGACTGGAAATCTTACAATACATAATTGTTCGAAAAAGTACAGTTTTAAAAATGAGTCCGTCTCACACCTAGTGAAAACGGACTTTTTTTATGTTTTTTCGACCTCCTGTCGGGAAATGGTTTTCATACACAGGATTCTCAACCCAAATTATTGAGTTATGAGACTAACTCATTTTTAAATTTATCGTTTTTTGAGATTTTATATCAAATAATAAATTCCCAAGGTAATACTTTGACGTTGTAAATCGTGGCAAGAAACTCCACTTTTGTATAAAGTTAATTGAAGAACCATTGCTAAATTTTATTAATAATACCATCTTTCATAAGTAGACCAATCTCAGAATTTAAAAACTTGATTTGTTTTTTTAATACCGCAGAATTCTAAATTGCATATTTCTATAATGATATACCAGATAACAAACATGAAAGGCTGTAACCATAATAAAATTAGATTTTGGCTTTAGCCAATTGTATATATATTTATACAAATTGGCTAAAGCTATTCTCATTAATTATAGAACCTTCCGGATCCCAAAATCAGGTTATTTAGTTGCGCTGTCAGTTCCTGAACTAAATATTTTTTTGACCAACCTGTCTACTATTGGAGAAATCAACAGGATAACAGGAATCGAAATAAGATAAGATATCAGCCAGGATTTCAGCCATACTTTTAAAAGATTGTGAGCCCATCCGAAATTGATGGAAATCAAAATATAGGTTATGAGGCCTGTTGTAATGGTTCCCATTATCATAGCAAAGGCTATTCTTTGTTTTAGCATTGTAATAAAATTTAATTGTTAATAATCTGACATCTAGATCTTAGTTCTTCATTCCAGGACTGATTTGGCCCATAATATTAACAGCTGACTTTCGGCTTAAGAATCTGAAGGCGAAAAGCATCAATCTGTTCTTCCATCCTTGCATTACCCTCGGCTTAGACCTGTATTCCAGTGCTGTGACCAATTCTTTAGCAACATCCTGAGTGGATGACAAAATAAAATCCGGATATGCACTGGCCTGCTTTCCTGCGTGTAGATGAAATTCGGATTTTGCAGCGCCTGGATTGAATCCCAGAACAAAAATGCCTTTAGACTTGAATTCATACCAGAGGGACTCAGAAAAATTGGCCACAAAACTTTTTGTAGCAGCGTAGACTGAAGCGCCCGGAAAGGATGAATGTCAGAGTAAAGATGCGATATTGACCAAAGCATCTCCTTTTTTGGCATTTTGTAAAAAAGCATAAGACAAGATTACCACAGCATCCATATTAAGATACATTCTATTGATCTGTTCATTAAGTGGCAGATCGACGAATTTCCCATAAAGACCAGATCCAGCGTTGTTGATAAGAATATCGTATTTTTTATCCTGCATATGCGATGCAAGTTTATTGACATCTTCGGCAACGGAAAGATCCGCTACAAATACGGAATGATCATTATCTTGTAAACTCTGTCTGATAGCTTCCAACTTATCTCCACTTCTTGCCACCAAGGTTAAGGAGTATCCTTTTTGGGCTAAAAGTTTAGCAGTTTCCAGCCCGATACCTCCACTGGCTCCAGTGATCAATATATTTTTCTTATTCATTTTAATAGTTTATGTGATTAGAAATCGTTAGTTGAGGTCTGTTTTACTAAGCCTTACTGGCGAGCTTTTTCTTGATTTTCATCATCATTGAATCCGTTGTCACACGTGGAAGGTTTGAGAGAAACCAGTTCATTGAACCAACGATTTTTTTGCCTTTGCCATTCAATAAAAGTTTGACGCCTTCTTCTGCAACCACCTCCGGATGAACCGGTTTATTGCTTTTCATCATATTGGCTTTGAGCATTTCTTCGTTGTAAAATCCAGTATCAATCGGTCCTGGGCACAATGCAGTGACCACAACGCCGGTTCCTTCCAGTTCCGAAGCGAGTGTCTCTGTAAAAGCCAGTACAAAACTTTTCGTCGCTGAATAGACCGAATAATAAGGAAATGGCAAAAATGCCATCAAAGAAGAAATATTCATAATTCTTCCTGATTTTCTTGCAACCATATCTTTTACGAAAAGTTTATTGAGAGCTACAAGACTTGAGATATTCAGGTCGATCATTTTCAATTCGTCATCCAAAGAGGTCTCGGTAAATTCACCGTAGGTCGCAAATCCTGCGTTGTTGACCAATCCGGAAACTAACAGATTTCTTTCCAGAACTTCGCCATAAAGTGCAATGGCATTATCCACAACCGAGAGATCTTTGACGATGTAGTGAGCAGAAATATTGTATAACTCGATTAGTTCTTTCTGTAATTTTTTCAGTTTATCTTCGCTTCTTGCTACTAAAATCAGATTTTTGTTTTTCTCGGCAAGCTGAATCGCCATATGGTAGCCTATTCCGGATGAGGCTCCGGTGATTAATATGTATTCTTCCATTTTTTATTTAGTTTTTAAGATTATTTTTCTTCACCACTTTCCATTTCCAGACTTGGCGGAATCAGTTTGTACATCACAGGTGTCACAATTCTTGATAAAATCGTAGAACTGATGAGTCCACCAATCAACACGATTGCCAATGGAGCAATTTGGGGATTGGGATTCACTGCCAAAGGAATCAGACCACAGATCGCTGTCACTGATGTCAGAACCACCGGAAGAAATCGGGTTTCTCCTGCAATTGCAATGGCTTCATCGATAGACTTTCCTTCCAGTCTTAACTGATTGGTAAAGTCTACCAGCAATAATGAATTTTTCACCTGTATTCCCGATAACCCGATGAATCCAATAATGGAAACCAATGACATCGGGTTTCCTGTCGCTATTAAAAGCAGTACACCACCCAAAATTCCTAGTGGAATGATCGACAATACAATGATGATCCCTTTGAATGTTTTAAACTGTAACAACAGAACAGCAATGAACAAGAATGTACTCAATACGATAACCGACAGGAAATTACCTCCCAATGCATCACCTTCCGATTCTTTCTCTCCGGCAAGTTTGTAATAATAGCCTTCAGGTAATTTTAATTTATCTAATTTCGGAATGATATCCACCAACAGATCATTTGCGTAATAACCTTTTGCGGACATCGCAGAAACTTTCACAAAGCGTGATTTGTTGAAGTGGTTGATCGTCGTAGGTGCAGTTTCAAAAG
>NZ_JBFRGA010000045.1:0-16159 GCF_052115105.1 Chryseobacterium sp. 2TAF14 | reverse complement strand
CCAGAGGTTTCTAAGAAAATTTAGTGCATTGCTTCACTCAAATCAATTTTTTCTTTGCTTTTTCGTTCTCTGATAAATAAGATGAACGGTATACAAATCAGGAACGCTACACCGAGATAAAGGAAAACATCCATATACGATAAAACGGTTGCCTGTTTGGTGACGGTCATGTCTAAAACTTTGTATGCTGCTTTCAATGCTGCGTCAGGTGACATTCCTTTGGCGATAAAACTGGCTTTTAAACCTGCCAATCTTTGCTGAACATCAAAGCTGTCGCTATCTAAGTGCGAAATGAGGTTAACCCTGTATTTCTGGCTTGCATTGGCAATAAAGGTGGTAATTGCTGCAATTCCGAAAGAACCGCCGAGCTGTCTCATCATTCCTGTAAAAGCTGCTCCCTGCCCGATTTCCTGACCTTTTAATGTGCTTAATGACAATGAAGTAATCGGGATAAACAATAAACCAAGTCCCATTCCGCGTACAATCAGCATCCAGAAAAAGGCATCTTTACTGGTATCGGGTGTCAGAATTTTGTAGCCCCAGAAACTGTAAATGAAAAATATAAACAATCCTAAAGAAACTAAAACCTGCTGTTTTGCGCCTTTTGAAAGAAGTCTTCCGATAATCGGCATCATGAAAGCTGTGGTAAGTGCCGCAGGAATCATTAATGCTCCTGACTGAAGCGCCGTCCAACCCAAAATACTTTGAGTATATAAAGGCACAATAAATGTTGAACCATACAAACCGAATCCTAAAACAAAGGACATTACGGTTCCGATCCTCAGATTTCCGTTCTTTAAAACCCTGAGTTCTACAATCGGATATTTAAAGGTGAGCTCGCGCCAGAGAAATAATATGAATCCTAAAACCGCGGTAGTCGTGAAGGTTACAATCATTCCGCTTTCAAACCAGTCTTCTTCGTGACCTCTTTCCAGAATAAACTGTAAAGATCCAACGGTTACTGCCAATAAAGCAATTCCGAGCCAATCGACATCCGAAGCTTTGCGCTTTTCTGCAAATTTCGGACTTTTGATAAACTGTAAAGTCATTAAAGTTGCGGCAATCCCAATTGGAATATTGATATAAAAAATATACGGCCAACTGTAATTATCTACAATATATCCTCCCAAAGGCGGGCCTAAAGTTGGACCAATAATTACTCCCAAACCATAGATTGCCTGCGCCATACTTCTCTTTTCGATAGGATATGATTCTGTAATAATGGTTTGCGAGGTTACCAACAACGCTCCACCACCAATACCTTGACATAATCTGAAAAATACCAGTTCCCAAATATTATCGGCATTTCCACATAAAAATGAAAATATGGTAAATATAATAATGGAGGCAGCAAAATAATTTCTTCTCCCGAACTGTTGAGATAGCCAGCTCGTCATGGGAACTATGATCACGTTACCAATTGCATACGCCGTAATCACCCATCCTACTTCAGAAAGTGTAGATCCCAGATTTCCCTTCATTTCGTTGAGGGCAACATTTACAATCGTGGAATCCACAATTTCAAGCAAAGCACAAAGAATTGCCGTAATCGTGATGATTACTCTTCGGGCTCCGTATTCTACTAATGAATCTTGCATTGATTTTTTAATGTGTTTAAAGAAGGTTGAGGTTAAGATTTAGGCTTATAATAAAGCTCAAATTATTATCCTCATCTTTAAGAATTTATAAGAAAGTGAATTGTCAATGATCAATCGACTTCGTTGTCAATTTTTACTACTTCATTTCCAAAACAGCATCAATCTTACTGCATTTTCAATTCACAATTATCTTACTGCATTCTCAATTCAAAATTGACTTGCATCAGCAAAACCGACAATTCACTTACTAACTTTTAATTTTTATTTTAAAGAAACTTCTGCTTTCACATTCATTCCTGTTCTTAATCTTTTTGCAATATTTGGATTTAATTTTACAAAATCGATTTTTATCGGAAGTCTCTGTACTACTTTTACGAAGTTTCCACTTGCGTTATCCGGAGGCAAAATAGAGAATGTAGAACCTGTTGCCGGAGAAAATGAGCTTACCACGCCGTCAAATTCTGTATCCGGGAAAGCATCAATTTCTATTTTCACTTTTTGTCCTTCAACCATTTTGGCAACCTGGGTTTCTTTAAAGTTGGCAATTACCCATTTTTGATCGTTTTTAACCAAGCTAAATAATTGTGCTCCCGCTTGCAAAAACTGTCCTGCCTGAATAGGAACTTTTCCTACAAAACCATCTTCCGGAGCTACAATAACGGTGTAAGAAAGGTTTAATCTTGCGCTTTCTACATCAACTTCTCTCTGCTTCGCTACCGAACCGGCAACTGAAATTTGCTGAGAGCTTGCTTCTGTTTGTGAAGAAGCAATTCCTGTTTGTTGTGCAATCTGGTTTCTTGTATCGACTAAAACCTGCAATTGTTTATCTGCAGATTGTTTTGCTGCTAAAGCCTGCTCATATTGCTGCTCTGTAATTGAATGATCTTTTACAAGAACCGAATATCTTTTTAAATCCTGAGACGTTTTCCAGACGTTTACTTTTGCTGCTTCAATTTGTGCGTTTGCTGTTGCTACAGCAGCTTGTGAGCTATTAATATTTTTTGAAGTTGCATTGGTAGAAGATTTAGCAGAAGAAATATTGCTTTGTGCAGTAGACAATGCTGCCTGAGCCTGCTCTAAAGCTATTTTCTGATCTCTGTTATCTAAAATAACCAACGTGTCACCTTTTTTTACAAACTGGTTGTCTTTTACTTTTACTTCGGCTACATATCCTGAGATTTTAGAAATGACAGGGTTCATATTTGAAGCAATCTGAGCATCATCCGTTTCTTCATGAAACTGACCATAAGTGTACGATCTGTAACCGAAAATTCCGCCCCCGATTACTACTGCCGCTAATATTATTGGGAAAACTAAACTTTTTTTCTTTTTTGGTTCAGTTGTCTGAGTATTGTTATTTTCCATTTTTTGGATATTGTCTTTTTTATTGTTAAAATTTTATCATCCATTTTTAGTTTTCAAAACGTTGAATTTTTAAACTTTCAACCGTCAACTAAAAACTATCAACTGCTTATTTAATTGTTAAAGTTCCTGTAGTCTGCAATAGTTTTCTGTAAGCCAGCGCAGCATCGGCTTTTGCATTGATCACACCTACGTTTGCTGCAATTTGAGCTGCATCTGCATCCAATAGTTCTGTCATTGTAGCAAGACCGTTATCGTATTTGTTTTTTGTAATTCTGTAATTTTCGTTGGCTTGCTCTGCAGATTTTTCAAATACGGCAATTCTCTTTTTCGAGTAATCTGTATTTTGATATTCCTTATTTACATCCAATTTGATATTATCATTCAGCAATTCGTTGGTTGCAGACAACTGCATTTCTCTTGCTTTAGATTGTTTTAATGAAGAATTTTCTTTCCAGAGATTTGACAGGTTGTAAGAAATTCCCACTCCTACATTTACAGCATTATACAAGGTAAGGAACTTCGGAACATCTGCTRCAACATAACCTCCTGTTAAAGCAATCGAAGGAAGATTTTCTGCTTTCGCCGCTTTTGTTCCCAGTTCTGCCGCTTTTCTTTGTTGGTCTAAAGCCTGAAGATCTTTACGGTTTTCTCTTGCCTCATTCAGATAAAAATCAACAGGTTTTACATCATCAGATTCGTCAATATAATTTTGATCAACTTCTATTTCCGTAGATTCCGGAAGTCCCAAAAGCAGATCCATATTAATATTGGCGATGTTGTAATTATTTTTTGCTTCTAAAAGCTGCAATTCAATATTTGAAGTCTGAAGGTTTGCTTTTAAACGGTCATTTCTTGCAATCACGCCGTTATTTTCAAGCTTAAGAAAAGTCTCGTCTCTTTTTTGAGAAGCACTAAGGTTTTCTTCTAAAACTTTAATCGACTGATTGGCTTTAAATAAATTGTTATAAGCCTGCGCAACGTTGTAGGCAATGGCAATTTTGTCGTTTTCGGTGCTTAATTTTGATGCTTCCACCAGATATTTTGCCGACTGAATTCCATATTTAATTCTTCCGCCGCTGTAAATGGGAACGCTTAAATTAGCCGAACCAAATGCAACCTGATGAACTTCCGGTCCTCCCGCCGAAGAAACACCTGGAATTTTTAAATCGATTGTCGGTTTAATCGGGAGGTACATATAACTTCCCGAAACTTTCAAATCCGGAAGCTGTCTGTTTTTGGCTTCCAAAAGATCGGCTGTAGCCTCTTCTATTTTGGCAGCATCTATTTTTAAACTTTTACTGTTCTGGATTCCCAGCTGAACCGCCTCATCAAGACTTAACTGCTTTTTTTCCTGAGCATGAGTGTACATCATTCCTGCAAAAAGGGACAATGCGATAACTGAGCTATTTATTCTCTTCATAACCTAAAAGGTCTTTTAAAATATGTTTTACGTGTTGTGTAAGTTCGTTGAAATAAGTTTCCTCAAAAGCTTCTTCGGTATCATTATTTTTTAGAAATTCTTTGTACATTCCTATAGCATTTGACGCATAAAATAACGTTCCGCTTACCGTAGAATGCAGTAAATAGATTGGAGGATTCTTAGTAAAAATTCCTTTCTGAATCCCGCTTTCCAATATTTTAGAATACATGGAAATGAAACTCATTTTTGTTTCCTTTAAAAATTCTACGATCTGAGGATTTTCTGTATGAAGCTGTTCTCTTTGCATAATTCTGTAAAAACATTTGTGATGTCTTACTCTTCCTGCAAACTGGTCAACAATTCTTTCAAGTTTTTCCCATTCATTGATATCTGTTCTTTCCAAAATATCTTTAGAGAAAAACTGCCCTTCATTCATTCGATATTCTACCAGTTTCTCGTAAAGTTTTTCTTTAGAACCGAAATAATAAGAAATCATTGAGATATTTACATTCGCAGCTTTAGAGATCTCTCTTGTGGAAGTTCCCTGAAAACCATTTTCTGCAAATAGCTTTTCGGCGGCAAACAATATATTTTCTTCTTTTGAAATCATCTTTGTTAATTTTCGGATGCAAATGTACGACGGATTTTTGTTAAAATCAAACGATTGATTGATTTTTTAATTTATTTTTAATTTTATTTAATAAAAAACCACAATTTATATCAATAAAAAAACGTTCCCAATTGCCTGAAAACGTTTGTATTACTTTATTAAAAGACGATTATATACTTTTATGAATATATCTCGATAATTTAATTCCTAAATCTGTCCATACAATTTTAGGATTTCCATTTCTTGTTAAATGTAAATCGGCTGTGTTAATTTCTTCTAAAATATTGATGATATTGGCGCCGCTGATGTATTTTGAAAATCCTGCCCAATTAAAACCGTTTGCGTCAATCTTTTTATACACCAACTCTTCAGACTGATAATTTTGCAACAAAGCCAATCTGAAAATTTCTGAAGCGTAGTTGAGAAAGTTCTTTTGCTTTTCCCTGTTCCAGCCTGCGATTTCTTTAGCCCAAGTGATAATATTCTTAAGAAATTCGGGTTTCTTTTTTACCATAAATGCATCACGCACCCATTGTACAAAAAGTTTTTCAAACTCCGGATTTTTATTTTCTGAATTTAAGAGATTGATCGCATCATTAAGATTTCCCTGAGCCTGATGAACAATTTCTCTGATTTTTTCTGCCGAAATCTGAAAATTATTCTGAAGATAAGATTCAATATCTCCATCATTAATTCTGGGAACTTCAATCAGTTGGGTTCTTGATAAAATGGTTGGTAAAATATCATCGGTACTTTCAGCGGTGAGAAGAATGATGGTCTTTGYGGGTGGCTCCTCCAAAAATTTAAGAAATTTATTGGATGCTGCCGTATTCATTTTATCGGCTCTCCAGACAATGAGAATTTTCGTTCCGCCTTCAAAGCTTTTCAGGGCAAACTTCTGGTTTTGTTCATCAATTTCGTCTGCTGAGATGAAGAATTGTTTGTTTTCAGATTCCAGAACGGCAGTCCAGTCATTAAAACTGGCGTAAGGAAAATCTAAGATCATTTCCCTGAATTCTTCAAATTTATTTTTACTCAAAGAATTTCTGTTGTCGGTAAAAACCGGAAAGCTGAAGTGTAAATCCAGATGATTGAGATGCTCTACCTTTGAGGCAGCATGCTCGTTTTCACCTTTCAATATTTCTTTTGCGTAAGCTAAAACCAAAGGCATCGTTCCGTATCCTTCTTTTCCTATGAAAAGCTGGGCATGGCTTACTCTGTTTTCGGTGATGCTGTCCTGAAGGAGTTTTTTAAGGTTTTCCTGTCCGGCGATGTTTTCCCAATTCATGTTTCAAAGATAAACGAATTTTGGAAAAGGATAAATGGTGAATGTGAATTTTAATTCGTAAACGAATATGAATTTGTCATGCAGAATAAAAAATTGACAACGAAGTTTACTGACTATTGACAATTCACTACTCAATCCCCTTAACAAACTTTAACCTCATTAAATTTTTACAATTCATTAATATTTAAGATATTTGCGCATTATTTTAAAAATCTAGAATGAAAAAAATTTTTGTACTATCATTCATTTCAGTGGGGTACTTCCTTAACGCGCAAAGTCTGAGCAACTCACCTTATGCAACTTTCGGAATTGGTGATGTAAAATATGATAATACGATTGAAACCTCTTCGATGGGAGGCATCTCAACTGCTTTTATAAGTGATTTCAGCAGTAATTTTAACTTCGGAAACCCTGCGAATAACAGCAATTTTGAGTTAACAAGTATAAAGCTTGAAGCTACCAACGAAAACAATTATTTTAAAACTGATTATAATAATACGAAGTCTACTAAACATTCTACGTATTTATCTAATATCTCCATCGCTTTTCCTATTTCATCAAAAATAAAAATGGGATTCCTGTATCAGCCTTACAGCTCTAAAAGTTATGAGGTACTTCATACCGAAACTATGGAAGATGGAACTATTTACGGAAACAAATTTAAAGGCAGCGGAACTTTAAATACCGCTCAATTGGCAGTATCTTATAAAATAAATTCTCAGTTTGCAGTAGGAGCAAGAGCCAATTATTATTTTGGTAATCTGTATGATCTTAACGAATTTTCAACGTCTACTGCAGAATTGATAAACGGTTACGAAACCAAAAACAGCATTAAAAACTTCAACTTTACTTTAGGTACAAGCTACCAAAGTATTGATACGCGTAATGATCATAAACTTACGATTGGGGCAACGGCTACATTTGGTAATACCAGTAATATGACAACCGAATATATTAACAGCACTTATTATTACAGTGATGTTGATATTAAAGGCGGAGAAACTATTATTGAACAAAAAAGAACAAACTCAAACAATCTTCTTCCGCTTCAGGCTTCTGTTGGTGTAGGATATGGAAGTGAGAATCAATGGTTTGTTTCAGGACAGATTGATTATAAAAAAGGAGAATCTATAAGCTATTTCGGGAATACTTTTGATTATCAGGATTCTTACAGAATTTCTGCTGGAGGTTGGTATTTGCCAAACTACAACAATTTCAGAAGCTATTTTTCAAGAGTTGTGTATCGTTACGGTGCTTTTTATGAAAAAGGAAACCTTGAAATTGCAGGAAACAGCATCAATAAATTTGGTATCTCTGCAGGGGTAATGTTACCATTCAAAAACAGCAGCATTACAAGAATGAGCGGTCTTGAGATTGGTGTAGAATTAGGAAAAAGAGGAACGCTTAAAAACAATCTGATCAATCAGAACTTTGTGAACCTGAAAGTTGGTTTCAATTTTGCTGACAGATGGTTTAGAAAACAGCTTTACAACTAAGATGAATTTTATTTCAAACATAAATTTTAAAAATATAGCATACCTTTTTAGTTGTGCTATATTTTTTATATTCACATCGTGTGAAGAAGATCTCACCAAACTGGATGGAAACAATAACAAAAACTTCCCTTCACAGATTATTCACAATGCAAAAATTATACAGAGAGATTCCGGTTTTATTACCCTGAAAGCAACCGCTCCGATTATTGAAAAATATGAGTTGATCGACAGCCCGTATACTATCGCCAAAAAAGGAATGAAGATAGAATTTTTCGATAAAAAAAATCCTAAAAAACCCGGTAACATTACTGCAAAATTTGCAAAAATGTATGATTACAAAAAATTCTATGAAGCAAGAGGTGACGTAAAAATTCTTACCAGTGACGGGCAAAGATTCGCGACACAAAGTGTTTTCTGGGATCAGAAAAAAAACAGGATCTATACAAGAGACACCGTTTATGCAACGATGGAAGACGGCTCTACTCTTGTGCATGCAAACGGGATGACCGCAAAAGACGATTTTTCAGAATATAGATTTTTCAACAATTCCGGAGATCTTGATGTAAGTAAGGTTAAAATGGCACAACCAAGACCTTAATCAATGACCATTTATAAAGCAATAGGATTAATGTCAGGAACCAGCTTAGATGGTTTAGATATTTGTTTTGCAAAGTTTTGGAAAGAAAATTCAGATTGGAAGTTTGAAATCATCAAAGCTGAAACAATTCCTTATCCTAAAATTTTAGAAGAACAGCTTAGAAATTCTATTCATTTATCTTCAGAAGATTTATTGGCATTGCATTCAGAATATGGTTTTTATTTAGGCAAAATTACCAATGATTTCATAAAGAGAAACCAGCTTTCAGAGATTGATCTGATTGCATCTCATGGCCACACTGTTTTTCATCAGCCTCAAAGAAAGTTTACGCTCCAGATCGGAGATGGAAGAGCGATAAAATTACAAACTAAAACTCCGGTTATTTACGATTTCCGGTCTCAGGATGTTTTGCTTGGCGGAAACGGAGCACCTTTGGTTCCGATTGGGGACGAGATGTTGTTTTCAGATTACGATGCCTGTCTTAATCTTGGCGGATTTTCGAATATCTCTTTTAAAATAAATGATAAAAGAATCGCTTTTGATATTGCTCCGGTAAATATTGTTTTAAATAAATTAGCTCAGGAATTGGGTAAGAATTATGATGAAAACGGAGATTTAGCAAAAAAAGGGGAAATAAATATTCAATTATTAGAACAATTAAATTCGCTTGAATTTTATAGCCTTTCTCATCCAAAATCTTTGGGAATTGAATGGTGCAATGAGAATATATTTCCTTTATTTTCCGGGATTGAAAATGTAGATCTTTTAGCAACCTTTACAGAACATGCTGCTGAACAGATTTCTAAAATATTCAATATTCATCAGTTTAATAAAGTACTTTTTACAGGAGGCGGAACGTATAACCGATTTCTCATCGAAAAAATAAAAAACAAAACTCAGACAGAAATCATTATTCCTGAAAAAGAAATTATTGATTTTAAAGAAGCCCTGATTTTTGCTTTTATGGGCATTCTCAGATTGAATAACGAAACCAACGTTCTCGCTTCTGCAACAGGAAGTTTACACGATCACAGCTCAGGAATTATAGCTTAAACTCTTTAGTTCAAAGGAAGATCATTAGGGTTTTCTTTGTTAATTTTAAAAGGAATTTCCCCTGCGTTTTTATAAAGTTTCAGTTCGACGATGTCAGACGGAAGATTGAAATCTTTAGCAGCCAATGCCTCTTTTACCTTTCTGATAATCACTCCGCGCAAAATCATTGAAGCTTTTCTGTAATCTACTGTATAAACCCAGAAAAATACCCTAAGATTTACCGTGCTTGTGGCAAGCTCATCTTCAATCACATAATTTTCGTGTTCCTCATCTTTTAYGATTTCCAGGTTTTCATCCAAAACATTCTGTATTACATTTTTAGCAGACTCTATATCATCCTCGTACCCAATTCCCACTACAAAATCCAGCCTGTAAAAACCGTCTGCAGTATAATTTTCTACAGGTTYTGTAAGCACATCACTGTTCGGAATATAAATATCCCGTCCGTCAAAAGTTTTTATATGACTGTAACGGAAGCTCAGCTCTTTCACTTTCCCAAAGATATCATCAATTTTTATTGTATCGTTTATATTGAAAGGTCGGTTGAAGGCAAGAATAATGCCCGCAAGGAAATTTTTACCGATGTCCTGAAAAGCAAATCCCAGAATAATGGCACTTCCGCCAACTGCAGTAAGAAGCCCTGTCGCAATGCCGTCTAACCCTGCAATACGAAGCGCAAGCATAATGGTAAAGATTACAAGCACAATCGTTACAGCCTGCATCAGAAATTTGGTCATCAGAGGATCATCAGACCTTTTCAGGAATTTTTTTCTGTAAAATTTGGTAATTAACTGCGAAATTAAAACGCCTAAAATAATGACCAGCAATGCCAAAGCTACTCTTGGAAGTATATGCAGAAAGCCATTATAATAAATTTCGATTGATTTTTGAATCGTTTCTGTGGAAGATTGAAGTAAGACCATCATATGTGTTTTAAACATAAATATAGGAATTATTTATAAATCTTTCAACATTTTGCTCTGATTTTATACTTTAAAATATTCATAACGATTTCATTTTCAGTAAAAATTTCAGGATCAGAGACAAGCTCAAATTAGTAATATAACAAAAAAACCTTCATTGCTGAAGGTTTTTGTTTATTTATAAGCTTCGATTTTATCGGTGAGAGTATTAATGAAATTCTGAAGCGGTTTCTCAACCATCATTTTAATGAAAGGATTAAATTTTCCTTCAAAAAGCATCTGTACTTCAGTCTGATTTTCGTTTAGAGGTTTCAAAGTTGCTGTAAGGGCAAAGTCTAAGCTTGAGCTTGCAGATTTCAAAACAGCTTTTTCATCGGTAACTTCATCTATTTTGAGTGCGATTTCTGGCATTCCCTGAAGCCCGAATTTGAAGCCATCTTCCCAGGTTTCAAACTTCTGAAGACCATCCGGCATAAATTCTTTATAATTTTCAGGAGATTTCAGCAACTCAGATAAATCTTTAGATGATTTATTGACAATAATTTTTCGTCCTTCTAAATTCATTTTTTATTTTTGTATTTAAATTCTTAATTCTTACAAATGTATAAAGTTTTTGTGAACGAAAAAAAATTATTGATATCTAAGAACCCCGAAAACTTGGAGAAAACCATAAATTATGAAAGTTTCACAACTTTAGAAATCGCCCTCGATCTTTTGCAGAATACATCGACTTCCGAGCTTAACGTTTACGGTGAAAAAATTGGTGAGATCTGGGAGAATTTTAAAAAACTTTTCAGGATTATTGAGGCTGCAGGAGGAATTGTAAGCAAACCAAACGGAGATACACTTTTCATCAGAAGATTAGGAAAATGGGATCTTCCGAAAGGTAAAATGGAAAAAGGCGAATCTCGTGAAGAATCTGCGATAAGAGAAATTGAAGAAGAAACCAACCTGAAGAATGTAGAGCTGAGAGACTTCATCAATACCACTTATCATATTTATACCGAAAGAAACGGCGACCGTGTTCTGAAACATACCCACTGGTTTGAAATGTTCTTTGACGGTGAAGACACCTCAAAACCTCAGATAGAAGAAGGGATTACTGAAGTAGCCTGGAAAAACGCCATCCAGATTGAGAATGAGGTTTTTCCAAATACTTTCCAGAATATAAAGCTGATTATCCAGGAATTTTGGGATGCACGATCTAAATAAAGTCGATCGCTTTTTCTAAAGAAATCCCTCGTGAAGCTTTAAGCAGAATATTTTCAGACTGAATTTTATTGTCTTTTAAATATTGAATTAATTCATCTGTCCTTTCAAAAGCTGCAGAATTTCTGTTGATGTTTTTAAATTGTTTTCCGACAGTGATGATTTGATCGAAGCCTAATTCTTGAGCCAGATTTAAAATATTCTGATGCTCTTTTTCGCTTTCGTCACCTAACTCAAGCATGTCACCGATAATGATTGTTTTTGAGCCTTCAAAAGTGATAAAATTGTGCAATGAAGCAGACATTGAACTCGGATTTGCATTGTAAGTATCTAAAACTAAAGTTTTATCGTTTTTTTTCACAACCTGAGATCTCATATTTGTTGGAGTATAAGATTCTATAGCAGATTGTATTTTATTGAAATCTATTCCGAAATGAAGTCCTAAACTCGCTGCTGCACAAAGATTGGTGAAATTGTAATCTCCGGTAAGCTTTGATAAGGCTTTTTGATCCTGAAATTGTAAACCGACAAAATTATTTTCAGAAAAGGCATCAAAATAGTAATCGGAATCTGTTTTTCCAAAAGTTATTTTTGGTGTATAGCCTTGAGTTTTATCAAGCTGAACAGGATCATTTTCATTAATTAAAATAGTCTGAGCTGAATTTTTAAGATAATCATAAAGTTCAGATTTTCCTTTTATCACTCCTTCAAATCCTCCGAAACCTTCCAGATGTGCCTTCCCAAAATTGGTGATATATCCGAAATTTGGTTTTGCAATAGTACAAAGCAGTTCAATTTCTTTTTGGTGATTGGCTCCCATTTCGATGACCGCCATTTTATGTTCCGGTTTAATAGAAAGCATGGTCAACGGAACACCAATATGATTATTTAAATTTCCGAAAGTATATTGTACATTGTATTTTTCTGATAACACGGCATGAATAAGCTCCTTCGTCGTCGTTTTACCATTACTTCCGGTAAGACCAATGATCGGAATATTTAATTGACTTCTATGATGAATAGCCAGTTCCTGTAAAAATTCCAAAGTAGAAGGAACATAAAAAATATTTTTTTCTGTATTTTCAAACTCTTTATTTTCAACTACAGCAGCCAATGCACCCGATTCAACAGCTTTTTCAGCTAAAGTAGCGGCATCAAAATTATCTCCTGAAAAAGCAAAGAAAATATCATCTTTTTCTACTTTTCTACTATCGATCGTTACTTTTTTTGCTTTTAAAAAGATAAGATAAAACTGTTCTGTATTCATGTGAAAATATATGTTTTTTTGTATGCAGCCGCCAAATCTGTAATCGTTTTAATGCGGCGATTTCATGGTTCAAAAATAAAAAAACCTCCCGAAAATACGGGAGGTTTTTTTTAAGTATTTTGATAAATATTATCTTCTCGTTCTAGATTTGTCGTTTACTCTAGCATCTTGTGCAACACGGAAACCGATCCAACCATAACCAGCAGACTGGTTTTTGTATCTTCTCTGTCCCGGATCCAACCAATATGCTGAATCTTGCCAAGAACCACCTTTCACAACTCTGATATCGTTAGAAATAGTTGAAGTTCTGTCTTTAGTATCTTTTTGCAATACTACTCTACCATTTGCATCAACCACGAAAGTTGTTTTTGGAGAATTGTACATATTGTATGCTGTAGCAGAATCGTTTGCATTTCTATAATCTAATGAAGACTGTCTGTCACCATCTCTATAGTTTCTGTAATCAGCAATCGTCTCTCTTTCAAACTGACCAGGCAAGTTTTTGTAAACCAATCTTCCGTCAGCTAAAGTATCATATTTCATATTACCTTCTTCTACCATTTTGTAAGTTCCGTCTCCGTTTCTTACGATAGCTTGAGGCATGTTTCCTCTATAGTAGTTGAAATCACTAGCAGATTCATCAATGATTGGTCTGTATACATCAGCAGTCCATTCTGCAACGTTTCCAAACATACCATAGATACCGATGTTGTTTGAAGGAAACTGTCTTACATCTGAAGTTTGAGCAGCACCATCATTTTTCCATCCTGCAATTCCTGAATAATCTCCTCTTCCCTGCTTAAAGTTTTCAAGGATCATTCCTCTGTTTTTCCCTTTAGTACCTCTAAGCATATCGATTTGAGGTTTCTTATCCAGATAGCTGTTATACTCTCTGTTTTTTTCCATCCCAAGAGCAGCAAATTCCCATTCAACCTCTGAAGGAAGTCTGAATTTGGTAACCATTGCAGCATTAGGAGATCCGTTTGCAGCCTGAATTCTTTGATTGGTCGTTTTCATACCCGTTCTCTGATTCATTCTTTGCTGGTTGATATACCCTTGCATTTCAGGATCATTCGATTTGAATTTATCCATATTGAATGCAGTTCCACCTTGGTTATTAGATTCGTTGATGTACAAATCTTTTGCAATAATACCGGCTTGCATCAAAGCTTTTTCGTTTGCTCTGTCTGTCAACCATTCGCAATATCTGTTTGCCTGAGTCCAAGAAACTCCTACTACCGGATAATAATCATAGTTTTGATCTCTGAAATAAGTTTCGTTAAGATCATTTCTAGATAATTTATTATCCCATAACAAGGTATCAGGTAAAGCACCGTTGTAAATTTCTTTATAACTAGGATCACTTGGAGGGAATACATACTTCAACCATGTAAGGTATTCGCGGTATTCGTAGTTAGTAATCTCAGTTTCACCGATAAAGAACGAACTAACCTGCATTCTGCGAGGCGAGTTATTCCAGTCGTGCATTACATCATCTTTCACTAATCCCATTGTAAAAGTTCCCCCTTCGACATACACCATTCCCGGCCAACCTTTTTGTTTCTGTTGCTTTCCTGCAAAAAACCAACCCTGTTTTTCGTTTGGTTTCCAACCTGTCTTACTGACAAATTTTTTGGTACCGCCGCCTCCGGAAGTCCCAGAACCACCACAGCTAGTTAATGCAAGTGTAGAACTCAATGCTATTAATGAAAACAACTTTAGTTTTTTCATAGTCGATATAAATATTATTCAAAGTACAAAGAAAAAATAAATTATTCAATAAATCAAATAAAGATTTGATTTTTTTGAAAAATCTTAACAAATTAATTTTATGGTATCACATATTAATTATAAAATTTTCATTTATTTTGTAATTTAGAAATTTCAAACATAAACATGAGACTAAAAATCACTCTCTTACTTGTATTTGCTTTTGTATCAACCTCTTGGGCTCAGCGAGTACCTATTAATTGGGACGGAGCTAAAATTCAGGATTATGGTGATACCAAAATAAATCTTCCAAATTTCAAAAACGAAGGTTTTTCGTACAGCCAAAATAACATCTTTATTTTTAATAAACAAAAAGCAGGCGAAAAACAATTTCGCGTTACGAATCTTATCTGGGAGCCTGTTTCTTCTAACGATTTATACGAACTGAATAAGGATCTTATTCAGGATTTTGACATTTCGAGTATAAGTTATTATTATTATAAAGGAGAAAGATATGCGAGCGTAAAGGTAGGATTGTTTAAAAATCTTAAAGGAAGAGTTTTAAGATTATCTTCTTTTGATATTTCTGAAAGCAATTCATCTGCACCTTCAATGGCTGCTAAAGTCGGAACTACCCAAAATCCTTTATCAAGCGGAAGTTTTTATAAAATTAAAGTTGATAAATCTGGAGTTTTTAAAATTACTGCGCAGTTTTTGAGAGATAACGGAATGAATCCGGCAAATATCAATCCGAAAAATTTCAGAATCTACGGAAACGGAGGAATTATGCTTCCTGAGTTTAACCAGGATACAAAGTACAGCGCTTTGCAGGAAAACGCAATTCAGGTAGTTGGTGAAGATGATAACGTCTGGAACGATGGGGATTATGCACTTTTTTATGCGCAGGGACCAAACGGATATAATCTTTACAACAAAGCAAACGGAAATGGCTTTAAAAGGACCGATACCAGATTGAATGATAAAAGCGAAAACATAAAAAATATTTACGAAGATTTTTCTTATTACTATATTAATTTTGATAAAGGAGCAGGAAAAAGAGTGCAAAACGTTGATGTAAATCTTCCGGCTACACCGCTTATTTCGAGATTTGATAATTACCAGGTTGTGAATAATGACCAGAAAAATTTATTAAAAGTAGGAAGAATCTGGGTAGAAGATCAGGGTTTTACAACCGATAAAGCCGTTACTTTCGACTTGGCTTCACCTATTCAGGGAACTGACGTTATACGTTACAGAACACAGGTTATAGGATGGAGATCCCAGCAAAATACTGTTGCTTTTAACATTAATACTCAAAACCCATATACTCCGGCAGATGTTCCTTCAAATAACCAGTACAGTACTTTTGATTATTTTCCTATACAATATAGCGGAACAATTTCTAATCTTTCCGGAAACCAGATCACAATAAATTATGCACCAGATATTTCAACCAATCCTAACGGATCTTTTTATCTGGATTATGCAGAGATACAATACAAAGACGATCTGAAATTCAGCGGAACCCAGATGAATTTCAGAGATTTTTCTCTGGCAAGCGGCACAAATACAAACTACGGCTTTAGTATTTCAAATATCGGAACTCTTGAGCAGGTTTGGGA
>NZ_JBFRGA010000044.1:0-15600 GCF_052115105.1 Chryseobacterium sp. 2TAF14 | reverse complement strand
ACATAAAACAATCTGCCATTATAAACCTTAAAAGACCGAATGCTTTGGAAGGAGCAAAAGTTTTAGGAAAACCTGTTGTAATTAATGCAAGTCAGATCGTTTTTTTAAGCCATAATATGGATGGAAACGTAAC
Organism: Chryseobacterium sp. 2TAF14; assembly: GCF_052115105.1. NCBI lineage: Bacteria > Pseudomonadati > Bacteroidota > Flavobacteriia > Flavobacteriales > Weeksellaceae > Chryseobacterium > Chryseobacterium sp. 2TAF14. Next base: position 15,467 of record NZ_JBFRGA010000044.1, on the reverse strand, counting down.
TTTTTTTATGACAAACGGCTTCGAAATATCCGTCAATGTCTTCTTCAATGAAGCAGAAGAAGTTTTTAATAATGCAAAGTCAGGGATCGAGTCTGAAATTGGTTTCTGATGAATTGCTTTTTAATAAACACCACTTTTTCCTGTTAAACTGATTGATTAATTTTTTTTACATATAATTAAATTTTGGATCATATTTTTAACCGTTTAGCATTCGTTTAATCTTTATATTTGCTCAATTTTTAATATTTATGAATGCTCCTGATCAGATAAAAGCAGAAAAATTACTTTCCGTACTTTTTTATTCTCCCAATGCAACCGCCATTTATACAGGTATTGATATAAAAATCATCAGTGCAAACGAAGCTATGCTGAATTTTTGGGGGAAAGATAAAAGTGCTATCGGAAAAACCATGGCAGAAGCAATTCCCGAATTGCGCGATCAGCCATTCATAGATATCCTGAAGAATGTTTGGATCTCAGGTAAAACCTACACTGCAAAAAACCGGGCAGCAATGCTTAAGGTTAATAATGTTTTGCAGACCTTTTATTTTGATTTTGAATATAAAGCAATTTTAGACGAAAAAGGAAACACAGAATACATCCTGCATACAGCATTTGATGTTACTGAAAGGCGTAAAGCTGAAAATCTGGTTCAGGAGAAATCAAGATCTGAGCAGAAATTGATTGACGTGAAGAGCGTTTCAAAACATTGGTTGAAAAATCTCCCGTTGCAATGGCTTCTCTGAAAGGAGAAAACTTCAAAATAGAAATTGTCAACGATATGGTTCTTAAAATTTGGAACAAAGACCGTTCTGTAATCGGGCTGCCTTTAGAAAAAGCACTTCCCGAATTGCAAGGTCAGCCATTTATCGACATATTAAATAATGTCTATCAAAAAGGTGAACCCTATTACGGGCTGGAAGACAAAGCGCTTATCGAAGAAAACGGCAAGCTTGTAGAGCGTTATCTGAATTTTGTTTACCAGCCAATTTTTGATAAAGATAAAAAAAGTGTTTCTATTCTGATCGTAGCGAGCGATGTTACGGAACAGGTGAATGCAAGAGAATCTGTGAAAGAAATCAATAATCGTCTTGCCATTGCTTTAGATGCAAGTAAACTTGGTTCTACCGAAGTAGATTTGGCAACAGGAATTATGGAGAGCAACGCGCAGTTCAAGTTTAATTACGGTTATCTTCCGGATGAAGATTTTCATTATTCAGATCTTTTTAATGCAATGTTCCCGGAATATCGTGAGCCGGTAAAAGCATTGGTTCAGGAAGCAATCAGAACAAACGGAATTTATAAGGCAGAATATCCTGTGCAGTGGAGAGACGGTTCTGTGCATTGGATTCAGGCGCATGGAAGACCAAGGTATGATGAAAACGGAAAAGCCATCAAAATGGTAGGAATGACTGCAGATATTACCGATAAAAAACTGATAGAGCAAAGAAAAGACGATTTTCTGAGTGTTGCAAGTCACGAGCTGAAAACTCCGCTTACTGCTGTAAAAGCATCTATACAACTCCTGAATCGTATAAAAGATAAGCCGTATTCTTCAACTCATGCCAAGCTTATCGAGCAATCTGATAGAAGTATCGATAAAATGTGTCTGCTCGTAGATGATCTTCTAAATATGAGCAAAATGGGGCAGGATCAGCTTAATTTAGAGAAAAGTACATTTAATCTTTATGAAATGCTGGAAAACAGCTGCAGCCATATCAGATTTGAAGAAAATCATCAGATTTTTCTTAACGGAAATCGTAAAGCAGAGGTTTTTGCCGACCAAAACAGAATCGAGCAGGTGGTGACCAACTTTGTAAACAATGCCGTAAAATACGGGAAAGAATCGAAAGAAATACAGATATCGATCGAGGAAACTGATGATCACATTAAGGTTCTTGTAAAAGATTTTGGGCAGGGTATTCCGGAAGCGGCCATTCCTTTTGTATTCGACAGGTATTATCGTGCAGGTCATTTGGGTAAATCTTATTCGGGCTTAGGATTGGGTTTGTACATCTGTTCAGAAATAATAAAAAAACATTCCGGAAAAATCGGGGTAGACAGTAAATTGGGTGAGGGCAGTACTTTCTGGTTTATGCTTCCAAAGAATGGCTGATCTCAAGAATGCAGAATTATGCTTTCGATCATAAATTTTTAGTTTTAAATAATTTTATTTTTGAATGAAAATTTCGGGAAATCGTTATTTAGTGTATGAAAACTGCTATTATTTTTCTCTTATTTTTTGCTCACGCAATAAAGGCTCAGGAACTCACGCTTAAGTTACTCGAAGAGGTGGCCAATCATTCTTCTGAGAAAATAAACCATCAGGTGATTGAGAAATACAACTTCATCCACGTTCCTGAAGAATCTGATAATCACCAAAACACTTACAAAAACAAAAGCAATCTGAAAGATTGGTTTATCACCATAACCGTAATCCCCGCCAAAAAAAGCTGCAAAAATATTGTAACTGCAGTGATCGGGAAGAACCATGATTTTGTATCATTAAAAAAGCAATTGCTTTCGGAAGGCTATACTTTTGCGGGCGAAAAGCTGCTAAGCGCAGAGATTACACTCTTACATTACATCAAAAATAATTATCTTTTCTCCATTTCAAAAGAAATAACTTCCACAGGAGCCTATCAAATTCTTTTTACCTGTAAATAATTTAAAATAAGGCATACATATTGTTTATAAGCTTAAAAATAATATAATTATGAACGTAAAAAGAATATTCGGAACAGTACTTACTGTCTTAGGAATTGCAGGCCTGATTTATACAGGCTATCAGATTATTAATAAAAGTGAAGCTTACACTTCGTTGGCTGTATTCGGAATTATCGGATTGATTTTCTTTATTTCTGGAATCAGTTTAGTTAAAAATACAAAAGACGAAGGCTAAAAACATTAGTAATTGTTTTGTATGGGTTCGCAAAAACCAAGTTATCTTAATTTCAATTTTGCTGAATATTTTTGGAAACCCGATATCGATTATCGGGAACACCCGGAATTGTATAAAGTAGGAAAAGGAGAGCAGGGAGTTCTTATTTGCCAACCTTATAAAAGCGAAATCGGGCAATACTGGAGATTTAAAACCGTTGAAATTGCTAAAGAAAGCAGCGATAAAATTTTTAATTTATTTAAAAAATACTTAAAAAATGAAGATTTTGTAGGCGCAGATATGGCAAGAAAGTATTTACAAATGGGTTTTACAAGAGCCAGACGTTACGCCAATTATAAAGGCGGAAAAAAATATGATGCCGAAGACAATTACCGGCAATTGCAAAAAGGAACCGGTGATCCTGAAAAAGCCGAAGCGGCAGAAATTTTCTTTAAACGATGGAAAGAAGCCGAAGCCGACGAAAAATATTCCCAACTTAAGATACAATGGAAAGCAGATAAAGGTTAATCTTTAAAATCCATTTACATTTTTATCAAAAAAACCACAGCTTTTAAGTTGTGGTTTTCAATTTATTTTTAAAATGCAGAGCCTGTTTAAATATTGAATATTTTACCATTAAGAAATTAAGACCTTTTTAGCTTAAAAAACTTAATAAAAAACAATTCATTGTTGCCTTAATCATATTCAGCTTAACGATCTAAAATTCTTAATGTTAAAGATAAGAATAAACAAAGTTTATTTAATTTAGAGAATTAAGAGATAGTTTATAAAAAAAGATTAAATAAATTTTAAACAGGCTCGTAAATTTTAAACAATATTTTTCTGCAGATCATCAATATTTTGATCGCTCTCAGAATTGCTGAGATTGTTTTTACTCAAAATTTCAGAAATTTTTTCTGCTGCCGTATCACAAAAATCAAGCCCGGAATAATCCGGATTTAAGCCTCCTATAAAAGGAACTGCCATAATAAAAAGATTATCTACCGTTTCATTATAGATATTCAGAGATTGGAAATAATCGTTTATCCCGAGACCAGGAACTTTGAGGTAGTAATTATTGTTGTAGCCTTTCACTACATTTTCAGTTTTTTCCTCAAGAAGTTCTTTACCGATATCGTCGTTTTTGAAGCTTAAAAAAGCCGAGCTTGTTACATTTTGATTTTTTAAACCTTCGAAAGGCAGATCATTCAGATTCATCTGTTGCTGACCGATTGCATCGATAAAGATTTCGTAATACTCATTTCTTTCATCATTATTTTCATTAGTGTAATGATAAATGCAGCCAGAATTTTCATGAGGTTTCACCACGCTTTCTTTATCAACCTGAATGAGATCAATAAGTCCTGCATCGTGTAACGCCATGATTTCACGGTACGAAGATTGCGGAAGCGAAGCAATAATCACCGATATCAAAGGCATTAAAACCGACTTTAACCGCAACATATCTTCTGCCGAAAAATGTTTTGCAGGATAATTCATCGCATAGCTAAATCCGGCCAGTTTTTCTTTCCACGTGATTGATTTTCTTTTCTTAATTGATTCTTCAGCTTCTTTATATTCAGCTTTAAAAAGGTCGAAACTATCATATTTTTCTCTTAAACCGAGCATTTTTTCAGCAAATTCTTCTAAGTTTAAATCTTTAATATGATTATAAAATTCAGGATCTTTTTGTTTTAAAGGAAGTTTAAAATTGATTTCAAAAACATAATCCAGATCAACAAAACCGCCGTTTTTCTCTTTGTACTCGTAAATTTCGTCTAATGACATCGTCCAGTCTGATGAATAGGCATCATCCTCTGAGTGAAATCGTAAAGCAGGCAGAAAACCTCCTGTAGAAAACAAATGTATTCTGAAATTTTCAGAGCCTTTATTTAGTATAAATTCAATATTTCCGTTTTCTGTTTCCGTGAATTTTCCATTCAATCGTGCAAGGGTTTTTACTGCATCTATTGCCGTTAATGAAGTTCCGCGAATGGCAACAGAATAATTGGTGACACCGGTAAATTTTGAAGGTGGATACGGAGAATCAAACCATCCTTTTGTTTTTTCTTCATGGGTTTTATTCCAGACATGTCCGGTACAGAGAATAACTTTATCAGCAAAAAAAGTTTCACCCTGTTCAGTAGTAATTTTAAATAAATCTTCCTTATCATTCAGTTTTTCAATGTCTGTTACCAAAGTATCTGTTTTGGCAATAACTTTAATACCTTCTTTTTTAGCAAGCTTTATATATTGATTGAACTGGTCTTCCAAATAATTTCCTAAAAGTAATCTTGGGATAACCTGATGAGGATTTAATTTTTTAGAATCACAAAAATCTTTAAAGATTAAGCTCGGATTTCTTTTTAAATACTCTTCAAAAGGATAAACCAATTCAGGTAATTCATTTGCAGAAACATTTGCAACATGTTCCTCTAATGAGCCTAATTTTCCGTAAGGCATTCCTGCTCCGAAACGCTCGTTTCTTTCAAAGACATAAATAGTTTGCGGATGAAAGTTTTTTTTCAGAATATGTTTCAGCGTTAAAAGTGCGGCAGGACCTCCGCCGATGACAGCTATTTTAGTAGATAATTGATTTTTCATAATGATTGACTTATCCATCGCAATTCAAATTGCGTTCCGTCAAATGATTATATATTAAAAAAATAATTACTGGTTTATGATTGCAGACAGCAAATGAAAATTTTATCTAAATAAATAATTATAAGAGCCTGTTTAAATTTTATTCAATAAATTTTTTATAGCTTTTTCTTAATTTTCTAAATTAAAATAAACTCTGTTTATCTTAAATTTAACATTAAGAATTTTAGTGAGTTAAGTTTATTCTGATTAAGGAATCAATAAATTGATTTTTATTAAGTTTTTTAAGCTAAAGGGGGCTTAATTCCTTAATGGTAAAAATAAATTATAAATTTAAACAGGCTCTAAATACCACATTGCTCAGTGATGGAATAGTACTTGCAGAATTAATGCCTAATCCGGTATTTTTAAATTACAGGAATTAAAATCACACTAACCAAAATATATATTATGGAAAAATTAACGTCAGACGACGCAGTAAAGTTGTCGGGTGAACAAGCCGTTTCACAAAAAAATGAAAATTCTGATTCTGAGAACCTGAAACCTCTGGAAGATCCAAGATCAAAACATCCGAAACCTCCTTTCGAAAGACAGTTTCAGCCTTTCCCGGGTTTGGCTCACAAAATGAATCCCGTTCCTGATCATGGCGAAGAATCCTATGTTGGTAATGGAAGACTTAAAGGCAGAAAAGCATTAATAACAGGTGGAGATTCCGGGATCGGAAGAGCTGCAGCCATTGCCTATGCTCGCGAAGGAGCCGATGTTGTTATAAGCTATCTTCCGGAAGAGCAATCAGATGCAGATCAGGTTCTTGAGCTGATTGAGAAAACAGGTCAGAAAGGATTCGGAATTCCGGGTGACCTTCGTGAAGAATCTTTTTGCCAGGAATTGATTAAGCAAACCGTTGAAAAACTCGGTGGACTTGATATTCTCGTGAATAATGCAGGGCATCAGAAAACCAATGAATCTATTTTAGACATTACAACAGAAGCTTTCGACAGAACCATGAAAACCAATATTTATGCTCCTTTCTGGATGATAAAAGCTGCACTGCCTCATCTGAAACCAGGTTCGAGCATTATCGGTTTATCATCAGTTCAGGCTTATGATCCTTCAGAAGATTTGTATGATTACGCACAAACAAAGGCGGCAACAACAAGTTATGTAAAATCTTTAGCCAAACAATTGGGTCCGAAAGGAATCAGAGTAAATGGAGTTGCGCCGGGTCCTGTTTGGACGGCTTTGGAAATAAGCGGCGGACAGACTCAGGAAAAAATTGAAGTTTTTGGTGAAGACACAGCGTTCGGAAGACCGGGTCAACCTGCAGAGCTTGCTTCTATTTTTGTACAGCTTGCAGAAAATACAGGCAGTTTTGCAACCGGACAGATTTACGGTTCTGCAGGCGGAAGCGGGCAACCTTAAAATAAACAATAATCGAGCGGTCAATTTTTTTATTTTAAACCTATTTATGGGAGATGACAGCTCAAAAGTACCACATCATAGCGATTTTATCAAGATATTTCCTTCGCTGGTATGGCGCTTGTAAGAAATAGAACACACACAAAAAATATTATTATGAACAACGAAAGAACAGTATCAGTACTTAATGATTTGTTAAACATCACCAATGACAGAATCCAGGGATTTTCAAAAGTGGAAGACAAAGTTTGGGACACTTACACACCTTTAAAAGGAGATTACGATCAGATGGTAAGTCAGTCTCAGACGATGAAGTCAGAATTAAATGACCTTATTCGTGAAAGAGGCGGTGAACCGGATAACACAGGAAGTACTGCGGGAGCTATTCACAGAACATGGATTGATGTTAAAAATTCTTTTTCAGGAGATAAGGAAGAGTCTACTCTGGAAAATGTAGTATATGGTGAAGAAGCTGCAATCAACGCTTATCAGGATGCTTTAGACAGTGGAGATCTTTGCCCTGAAAGCTCAAGAGTTGTAAGCGATCAGCTTCATCATCTTAAATCATCTTACAACAAATTCAGTAACTTAAACGAAATGAAAAATTAAGGATTTAACGAAAATTAAACGTTAGTTTTTTATTTTGGAGTGTTTGGAATTGGTATTCCGGCGATCAATGTTACAATTTTCAATCCTAAAAGAGCTTAGATTTTTTTAGGATTGTTTTATTTTATACAAACCACAAAAAAATTATATGGAGATTACGAATGATTTTAAAAACGAAATTTTAACGAACTCAAAAGCGATAGAAAAAATTGAAGTTCTTTACAAAAAAAATGAGAAATTCAGTGGAAAGCTTTCAATGGTAAAAGATGACCCTTTTGAGATCGTAATTTACGATAATGATAAGGATAAAGCTGAAGCAGAGCATCTTGTCTATTTTGGAAGAGCAGTTGAGATTACATTATACTATAACGACGGAACCATCAAGGTTTTTAAAGATATCATCGATTAACATAAAAATTTATTAAACTAAAACTCAGATTTAGCATCTGAGTTTTTTTCTATACATATTTAATTTTTTTTTGCTGATTTTATTTCCTGTAAATATCATGGCATATCGATTGATAAAGGGATAGAATACAATCACCAAAATAAAATGAACGTCAGTTTAAACAATGGAATGAAAGCCGATGAGGAGGTTACTGTAATGCTTGCTCTTTTAGATAAAGATTTAAAGAAAATGATGTTGCATTGCGTTAAAAACCAATGGAAATTTGAAATAATAGGATCCAATAATCTGGAGTTATGTATTCCTAAAAATTCTCTTCATTTACTGTTCTATCTTGGGTATCAATTATCATCTGGAGTTAAGAAAAACAATTTCTAAAAAATAATTATAATTTAAAACAACATTCGTTTTAAGTATTAATTCGGTTTTGTGCTGATAAAATTTGTAACTTTAAATGTTTATTACATCCAAATCATAAAATTGAATACTTTATTTCATTTATCTTTGTACCTATTTACCAACCTGTGCATATGAATATGAAAAAGATATTAGTTTTTGATGATGACAAATCCATTCTTGAAGTATTTTCCATCATTTTTGCAGAGAATGGTTATCATGTTGAGATTTCCGAAACTTCTCACGATATCATTAATAAAGTTGAAAAATTTCAGCCGGATCTGATTTTAATGGATAACTGGATTCCTGAAATTGGCGGTATTGAAGCCGTCACACTTTTAAGAAAACACAAAAATTTCAGCAGTATTCCTGTAATTTATATAAGCGCCAACAGTGATATTGCTGCATTATCGAAAAAAGCTCAGGCAGACGATTATATTGCAAAACCTTTTGATCTTACAGAACTGGAAAACAAAGTAGAAAAATATTTTTCATAATTGCCTAAAAAGATTTTGAATTACGATCTATGGTATGTCTTTTGCAAAATCAGAGGTAATCATTAATACCTCTTCCCATGAAAAAGTTCAGAAAAAGAATGAAGATAGTCATTCGCTATATCAGAAAATCAATTTTTGTTGAAAATGTTGTATAACTAATTTTAAATAGCGAATAATTTGGTTGTAAATTTACTTCTTTTTTAAATTTCCATAGAAAATATCAAGCGGTTATCCCATTAAGAATAATCCTTCAAAAGCTGTCTGTAACTTGTAAGTATAGCGGATTTTGAAATAAAGCCGATGAATCTGTTTTCATCGTCAATAACGGGAAGATGCCATGTATTAGTATCATCAAACATCTGAATAATTGTTACAGGTTTATCGGTTAAATGTACAAGTGCTTCGGGAACTTTAACCAATTTAGAAATATTCAGTTGCTGGTTTTCATTAAATAAATAAGGACGAATGTCGTCTAAAGAAACAATTCCTTTCAGTTTATTCTCATTATCCAACACGGCAAAATTATTCTTTTTTCCAATACTGATAAGGTTATAAAGCTCTTGCAAAGATGAATTTTCTTTAATGATCTGAGAATTAAAATCAATAAAATCTCTGGTTTGTAATGAAGACAAAAGATTGTTGTCATGTTTATGCGTAAAAATTTTACCCTGATCGGCCAGATTTTTTAATTCAGGTGAAATAGGAGCAAACCATTTAGCAATAAGGTAAGACATTACCGCAACAATCATTAACGGTATAAACAGGTCATATCCAAAACTAGATTCAGCGATCAGGAAAATAGCAGTAAGAGGAGCGTAAAGTACACCGCTCATTGCGCCCGCCATTCCTACCAGAATAAGATTGGTGACAGGAACGTTGGAAAATCCTAAATTCTGACAAATTACGGCAAATAAAAATCCTACGGATCCTCCGGCAAACAGGGAAGGAGCAAAGTTTCCGCCATTTCCGCCACTAAAAATCGTAAATGAAGTTGCAAAGGCTTTTAAAAGACAAACTAAAACAAGGAACACAATAACCGTCCATTCCTTTATTTCAAAATACCTGAAAAGGCTGTTATTAATGACCGAGTTGATGTTACCATTTGTAAAATCTTTTACGGTATCGTAACCTTCTCCAAATAACGGCGGAAAAAGTACACACAATAAAGAAAGTACAGCACCGCCAAACATGGCTTTCCTAAGTTTTGAAAGCTTTAAACCGTTGATAAAATGCTCTACCTTTTGAGAAACAACAACAAAATATCTTGCATAAAGACCTGTGATAAGCCCAAGAATCAGATAATACGGAACATTATAATAATTAAACGCTTCACGGGTATAGAATCTGAACAAAACATCTTCCTGAAGTAATATCCGGGATAATAAACTTCCGCAAACCGCAGCAACAACAAGAGGGATAAAATCTGTAAATACAACTCCGGTAAGAAGAATTTCGAATGCAAACATAATTCCTGCAATTGGGGCATTAAAAGCTGAAGCAATTCCGGCTGTGGCTCCTGCTGCCAAAAGTAGAGTCCGTTCTTTGTAGCTTAATCTGTAGGTTCTCGCATAATTTGAACCGATAGCTGCACCGGTTACTRCAATCGGGCTTTCAATTCCGGCAGAACCACCAAGACCAACAGTTACAGCACTTTGTATAACCTGAGAATACATTTTAACATTAGAAACAATGCTTGAGTTTTGCGCAATTTCATATAAAATAGCTCCGATTCCTTTTCGGTCTTGTCCTTTAAACAGAGCAATTACAATTGCGGCAGTTAAGACAATCCCAAGAAACGGAAAAACAATATAAAATATAATCTGATATTCAAAATGCACTTCATGGGTGATGAAATGATGAATATTGTGTACAAATGTTTTTAAAATAACGCCTGCCAATCCTGCAGTGCAACCTACCAGAATACCTGAAAGGATGAGGAACTGATTTCTGCTCAGATGCTTTTTCAGCCAATGAAGAATGATCTCGTAGCTGCGTGCTTTTTTAAGACCATATTGCTGAAAATCTCGTCTGAACTTTAGAAAACTTACAAATTTTTTTTTGTTGTGGAATTTCACCTGAAAAATAATATAAAGTAATTATTAAAATACCTATATCTGCAAAGGTATTAAAATGTATCGACAACTTTCAGGTGATATGAACCGGATTTTTGTTTTACTCTGTTTTATACATTTTAATTCCGTTTGCATTGGCATTTAATATCATTGCGTTTCTGATGATGTAATTTTCCCAGGCGCCGTTTCCGTTATTCTGATCAAAATTTAAGGTCTTGGTTACTTTTCCTTTATTGTCGATGAGAACATATTGTAATGCTTTTGTTTTGGCATCTTCAATGATCATCCATGAAGATTCTCCCTGGGTAAAAGTATCAAAATGCATTTCGCTCCAGCCTAATTTCTCATAAGGAATAGTTGTAGAACTGATGTTATTGGTAAGCAAATCCAGATAATAATATCTTAAATAGGTTCGTTTGTCTCCATATTCACCCGGAAAAGTGCAGACTACAGTGAGTATGTTTTTATTGATGTAACTGTCCAGAAAATATTCAGTTTTTGGTGATTTCAAAGAAATTTCAGAATACTTTCCGTTTTTATACATCATAATGTTTGGCTGGTTGGGATGAATGTAGTTTCCGAATAAAAATATATTTGATTTATCGACTACAATTTTCTTTGGTGTAGCAAGATATTGCGTGCTTGTATGTCTTACAAATTTTTTAGTATCAAGATTGTAGTTGATGATTTCATTCTTAAAATCTGCAGAGTAAGTCGTGCCATTCGCAATTCTGTAACCGAAAATAAGGTTAGAACCGTTGATGACAATATTAGACGGGCTGTTGAAAGTTCTCCCAAAATTTACCTTATTTTCTATTACACCATCCAGATTAATGGTAAAAAGTTTCATAAAAACATCTTCATCTGCTCTTTCGGCTTTTCCCTGAACGACCAATGCATAGATTTTATCTTTATGTCTTTTTACAGCAAAAATTTTATTGGTATGCTCATCACTTATTTTGAGTGTCCATTTGGGCTTTAGGTTGGTGTCATAATGTATAAGGTAAGCGTCGCAGGCATTTCCGTCATTGATTACGGTTTTAAAACTAAATCCGGCGCAGTAAATGTCTTCACCAGTCCATTCTACATCTTCCACATATTCTACCATGTCAAAAGTCGCTTTGGTCACCAGTTGCTGACCAAAAGTGATAGAAGTAAACGACATAACAGTAAAGAATAAAGCTTTTATTTTCATATCAATAATTTAAATATTTAATAAATTTTAGAAGCTGTTTAAATATTGAATATATTTCTTAAATAGTTAAAAGTATATAAAATTAAATCTTTGAAAAAAATTCAAAGACTTAACTAATATCTAATTCAGAATAAAATGCTGTTTAACGATTATTTTTTCGGTGTTAAAGAAAAATTATCAACATAAACTGCTTGATGTACTCCATTCAAGACCACTTTCACACCTAAGTTTGAATCTTTCTTTAAAGAAACATCAAATGTTTTTTTAGTTCCTGTTATTTTTGAAGGTTTGACAATAGAAGTATAAGATTTCGCATCTGAAGCATTATTGATAGAGAACAATTCTACTGTGGTTTCTCCGCCGTTATCTGAGGCATCAAAACTCAAAGTATATTTTCCGGCTTTTATTTTTGGAGTTACCAGATACATGTTTTCTCTTGGGCTGTTCATCGAATAGAATATGATTCTTTTCTCGCTGCTGTAAAGCATTGCCTTTCCAGGTTGGGCAGTCCAGCATTTGTTAATTTCTTTCCAGCTGTCAAAATTTTCATTAATGGCAGATACAGTTTTACACTGTGCATTTACTGTTAAAACTCCGCCTAAAGCTGCCAATCCTGCAAACACGATTTTTTTCATAAGTTATTTATAAATTTTGAAGTAAAAATAGTTAAAAAAGGTTGTATCAGGAAGTTTATTATTAATGATTTACGTTAGCTTTTATTTTCTTATTACATTCTCAGTTTTGATATTTTTTGTTAAAAGAACTTTTTTGTGCAGTTTTTATATTTGAAAGTTTTTAAATCTTCAGGTGAACATAACATTATTTACCATTAAAGAAATCAAGCATAGTTGCTAATGCATTTTCATTATGCATTCGTTCTCCGTTTTCAAGAGATTCTTGAGCTGTTTTCGATGCTCTTTTAAACATATTCATTTCATACTCTGCTATTGCACTTTCAATTGTATTAAATTGGGAGGAAGTGAAGATTTCGCTTAGCTCCAAAGCATCAAGCATTGCCATATTTACACCTTCACCTGCAAATGGAGGCATTAAATGTGCAGCATCACCAATAAGGGTAAGATTCTTAACTGTTTTCCAGGTCTGGTCTAGAGGCATGCAATAAATGGGTCTCGGGATAAAAGGGGTAGAACTGTTTTCAAATATTTCGTACCAAACAGAACTCCAGTCAGGATATTCTTTTTTAAACCATTTTAATACTTCAGATTGATCCGAAAAATTGATACCGCAGGTTTTCGCCCAATTTTCATCAGCTTTAAAACTTGCATAAAAACCAATTTCGCCATTTGCTTTTTGCCCCATCAGTATATTCTGCCCGTTTCCGAAAGCCATTATCTTTCCGCCACGAAGTATTTTTGAAATGTTTGGGACTCTTTTTTCTGATTCATAAACATTGCCTTCAAGCATAGTAATACCTGAATAAAATGCTTTTATATCGGTAAGAAAAGGTCGTATTTTTGAATTTGCTCCATCGGCACCAATTACAATATCTGCATACACGCTGTCTTTGTTCTTAAAATGTAACAGCCAGCCTTCATCTTGCTTTGTGATGGATGAAAAATGGCTATCCCAAATAATGGTTTCAGGATTTAGAGACTCCAGCAAAATTTTTCGTAAAACACCTCTGTCTATTTCCGGGCGAAAATGTTCGTCCCCAAAATTTTCACCTTGTTTTTTACCGTGATCGCTGAAAAATATTTCCGCTTGATGATTTGTAATGGTCGACTGATCTGCGCCCACCATAAAATTATTTTTAAAATCATTCAGCAAATCTGCTTTCCGCAATGCTGCCAAACCTGATTCATCGTGTAGATCAAGAGGTGAACCCTGTACTCTGGCATTCTTATTTATATCTCTTTCGTATACTTTTACTTCAACGTTTTTTAGTTGTAAAAGTTTTGCTAAGGTTAGCCCACCCGGACCTCCTCCTACAATTGCAATTTTTTTATTTTGTAATAACATTATTTTAAATTTTATAATGCAAAATTACTTTTGATCGTAAACTAAAAATTGTAAAAAACGGTCGTTTTCATTTTTGTGTAATTCTTTAGGCGAAACGCCAGACAATTGTTTTATTTCTTTGATAAAGTGTGATTGGTCTGTAAAATTGAGCTGTGGATATAATTCGCCGCTTTTGATATGGTCAAGTGAAGCCTGAAAACGAAGTATTTTGCAGTATGCTTTTAGAGAAAGCCCAAATTGGAGATTAAAATAACGGTTGATCTGTCTTTGGCTCCAAAATATTTTTTCAGAAAGTTCTTTGATTGGGATCTCACCATTTGATTCGAAAACGAACTGAAATAATCTGCGTTTTCGATCGTCTGTTTTTTCAGGCAACAGTGATGAAATTTTCTGAGCAATTTTCTTGCAAAAATTATCGAAATCGTTTAAATCATCAATACAAATGTCCCAAAAATTATTCTGCAGTATTTTTCCGGAATTTAAAATACCTGCAATAGACTGGTTAAAAACGTACTCGATTGCAAAAGGATGAAAACTGACGGCAAAGAAATCTGAAACTTCACCGGTAATATATTTTGGCTTTGTTTCTAAACCCAGCAATGCAACAGTAAGAGTTTCGTTATTTATTTTTGAAAATATTAAGTCAACCTTTCCGTTAGGAATAATTACTGCATCACGGTCATGATATGAAATGTTTTGCAAGGAAGAGAAGCAATAGACGAAATCTGACAAAGATTTATTTGGTTCAACAAGTTTAAAATTCAGCTTTTTTTCCATTATCTTATTTTAGTATTGCGTCCTGTAATTGCTGATTGCTATATGAATTCTAGATTTTTGTCTCGTAAAGAGTTATGTTTATTTAAGTTTCATTATTTTTTCTAAAAGAGCAGGAAGTTTTGTTTCAGGATTTATTTGATCATTGTTCCAAAAACTCATGACACAGCTTACATTCTTATTTCTTATATTTTCTGCAACATAATATACGGTTAAATTTTTTCCGCCGGACATTCCCGCCAAAGCGGAAGCTACTCCCGTAAAATCGTAAACTACTTTTTTTGCTTGAGTTTGCACTCCTTCAAATTCTATTTCTACTGTTTCTTCCGATGTTACTTTTCCGCCTYTTCTTGATTTTGTAATGTTTAATTGATTTTCAATTGCCTCTTTTGCGCTCTCTAAATTCTTGTGAACAGACCAGTTCATTTCCCCTTCATAAGGGCATTGTACAGTGTTAAGAAAAGTCCAGTAACAACTGTTTCCAAGCTCTATTTTTCTTCCTGCAAAATTTATTGAACTTATTTTCATCGGAACAAAATTTTCTTTAGGAATTTTATTTTCAATGATAAGATTAACGATCTTCTCTTCTGTTTCTTTATCGGTTTTGCCGATTTTAATAAACCAAACCACAGAAACTGTC